>CAUSUG010000238.1:0-3264 GCA_963534765.1 uncultured Oribacterium sp. | reverse complement strand
CAAAGCTGAGTCAGGCCCTTTTGGATTTAGGCTTCAGGCTTCAGCGTTTTAAAACCGGAACCCCTGCCAGAGTGGACAGAAGGTCTCTGGATTTCAGTAAGATGGAGGTACAGAAGGGAGATGTACCTGTGGTGCCCTTCTCCTTTTCCACGGATCCTGCCAGTGTTCAGATTCCTCAAGAGGATTGCTACCTGACCTATACCTGTGAAGAGGGTCACGAGATGATTCGGGAAAATATTGACCGTTCCCCCATGTATAACGGGGTGATTCAGGGAACCGGCCCCAGATACTGTCCTTCTATAGAAGACAAGGTTATGAAGTTTCCGGAGAAAAATCGGCACCAGATTTTTGTGGAGCCGGAGGGAAGATACACCAACGAAATGTATCTTTCCGGTCTTTCCTCTTCTCTTCCGGAAGATGTACAGATGAGAATTCTTCGTACTATGCCGGGCTTTGAAAAGGCGGAAATGGTACGCTGCGGCTATGCCATTGAATACGACTGCCTAAATTCTTTGGAATTGGAAAATACCTTGGAAACTAAGAAGATTTCCGGCCTGTATTTTGCAGGACAAATGAACGGTTCCTCCGGCTATGAGGAGGCGGCGGTACAGGGATTTATGGCGGGAATCAACGCGGTACAAAAGATTGAGGGGAAAGAGCCCTTTGTATTGGATCGTTCCGAGGCCTATATCGGCGTTTTGATTGATGACCTGGTGACAAAGGAAAACAAAGAGCCCTATAGAATGATGACCAGCAGGGCGGAGTATCGTCTTCTGCTTCGACAGGACAATGCAGACCTTCGCCTTCGGGAAAAGGGCTATGCGCTGGGTATGGTTTCCCAGGAGGAAATCAAGGCCAGCAGGGAAAAGCAGGAAGCCATCCAAAAAGAACTTCGCCGTATGGAAACTACCTATATCGGGGCAAATGCGGAGAATAACAGGATTTTGGAAAGCATTTCCTCTTCTCCTATCCAGTCCGGTATTTCTTTGAGAGAGCTTTGTAAGAGACCGGAGTGCAATTATCAAAATATTGCTCCCTTGGATCCGGAAAGACCTTCCCTTTCTCCCTTTATACAGGAGGAAGTGGAAATCGAAATTAAATACGAGGGCTATATCAAAAGACAGATTCAACAGGTAGAAGCCTTTAAGAAAATGGAGCGGAAAAAGCTGCCAAAAGATATTTGCTACCATGACATCCATAATCTCCGTTTGGAAGCCAGACAGAAGCTGGATTTGATTCGTCCGGAAAATATGGGTATGGCCTCCCGCATCAGCGGTGTCAGCCCTGCGGATTTATCGGTGCTTTTGATTTATCTGGAGAAGGAAAAGGAAAGAAGAAAGGAAGAGAAATGACCGAATTTTTTCGAGAGAAGCTTTCCCGTTTAACAGAGAGCTTAGGACTTTCTTTAACAGAACAACAGCTTTTACAGTTCTATCAATATTATCAGATTCTGGTGGAAAAAAATAAGGTGATGAATCTTACCGCCATTACGGAAGAGGAAGAGGTCATTGTTAAGCACTTTGTGGATTGCCTGGCGATTTGTCAAATGAATGTTTCACGTGAAACATTTTCGGAATGGATAGAGGGAAAGTCGGTGATGGATGTGGGAACAGGGGCTGGATTTCCCGGGCTTGTTCTGAAAATTGCCTTTCCAAGTATTCAGCTTTCTTTAAGCGATTCTTTGCAAAAGCGAATTCGATTTTTGGAAGAGCTGGTGGAAAGCCTTGGCTTGGAAGGGGTGAAATTTTATCACGGTCGGGCTGAGGACCTGGGACATGATAAAAATTTGCGGGAACAGTACGATTTGGTAGTTTCCAGGGCAGTGGCAAATCTTGCCACCCTCAGTGAGTATGACCTTCCCTTTGTGAAGCCGGGAGGCTATTTTCTGGCCTTAAAGGGCAGAGAAGTGGAAGAAGAATTGGAGCAGGGAAAGAAAGCCATTTTCCTTTTAGGAGGAAAATGTGTGGAGAAGAAGATCTATACCCTGCCGGAAACCGATATGGGAAGGGCTATGCTTTTGATTCAAAAAGTAGAGCCCTGCGGAAAAAAATATCCTAGAAAGGCGGGAACTCCGGCTAAGTTGCCTCTTAGTTAGAGAAGTATTATCAAGTGGAAAAGTTAAATGAAATAGAGAAAGAAAGCATTTTTCCAAAAGGACAGGAAAAGCTTTTGACAGAAACAGGGCATCCCTATAGGGAGAGAAATAAGGGAATTATTGCTCTTTTGATTACAACAATTATTTGGAGTTTGGCCTTTATTGCCCAAAGTACCGCAATGAATCAGATCGGCCCCTTCGCCTTTGTGTTTTATCGTCACCTTTTATCCGGTCTATGTTTACTCCCCTTTGCTTTTTTAAAGCCTTGTTCTTCAGAGGAAAAAAGAGCAGGAATTAAGGGAGGAGCCCTTACCGGCATTGTACTGGGCTTTGCTAGTGTGATTCAGCAATTTGGCGTAAAGGAAACCACCGTGGGAAAGGCAGCTTTTTTAACGGTACTGTATATTATCCTGATTCCGATTTTCGGTTTAATCATTGGAAAAAAGCCGGAAAAGAAAATCTGGTTTTGTGCAATTCTGGCTTTGGTCGGGGTTTATTTTATCGCGATTAAGGCTGGGACGAAATTCACCATTGGTAGGGGAGATATGTACATCATTCTTTGCTCGGTGCTTTATGCCATTCAGATTATGCAGGTGGGACACTATGTGAAGAAGGTCAATATCAGCTGGTACATGTCCATACAGTTTTTAGCAGGCTCTCTGGTGGGATTACTGGGCTTTATTTTCTTTGAAAAGTTCTCCTTCATGAGTTTGAAGGCAGCCTTCCTTCCCATTGCTTATGCCGGAATTATGTCCGGAGCAGTGGCCTTTACCATGCAAAGCTATGCGCAAAAGAGACTGGAAGATACTCTTGCTTCTCTTCTCATGTCCACCACTGCCATTTATGCGGCGATTTGGGGTTGGCTGTTTTTGGGAGAGTCTTTGGGAATTCGGGAAATATTCGGCTGTATTATTATGACCATTGCGGTGGTTTATGCCCAGCTACCTGAAAAACAGAAGAAAAGAAGCTAGAATTTTTTTATAGAAGAAGGATAGCAATAGAATAGCTGCTAAAAGAGATAGCTTAGCAATGAAATAGATAGAAAAAAGTAGCAGGAAGATAAATTGACAGCAATATAGAGCTGGGCTAAAATGTTTCACGTGAAACAAAAGCGGAAATGGAATACAATTCATAGCAGGCATGGATATAAATATCCTATATAAATATCC
>CAUSUG010000237.1:0-3286 GCA_963534765.1 uncultured Oribacterium sp. | reverse complement strand
TCGGAATCTGAATATAAGGAGTAAATACCGGTGTGTTGATTGCAATGCGGTCTCCCTCATTAAGCAGGCCATTGTGCTTTAAAGCATCAAAAATATAGACGATTGCAGCCGTACCGCCTTCTACCGGAAATACCTTCGTTTTCTTTCTTAAGTCAGCCTTCCCGTACAGAATACTTTGGAGAAATGCATTGATGATGTGCTCCGTATTCTCCAGACAACGGCTAGGTACCGGATAATTGTTTCCGATAATTCCGTTTGTAAGTTCCGTAATCAAAGCTTCCTTATCTAATCCTAGATGGTCTACGCTATACTCCACAATTTTTTTCAGAAATACATCCACCTCATCGCCATGATTTAAAAATGCATTGTATCTTTCCGCAATTTCTTTGGAGTCTACATATCCCGCCAAGTCTCCCTTGTCCAGAGTCCTTTTGCTTTCTGCCACGCCGAATTCCATCAGTCGTGCAAAAGCTAATCTGCCCAAGGAATTAATCCAATTCGGATTTCCCCTTCCGGCATTTAAAAATTTCAAATGCTTCTCATTCTTTTCTGACAGCTTCAACATATCAAAGCTAATTTCAAATGCTCCAAGTTTTTCCAATTCTCTTTCGTAGCTCTTTTTAATCATCCTTACTTCTCCTTTCACTGCATGCGCATTTTCCAAGACCAATTCAAGGAAGTTGCCACTTTCTTGTATATTAATATTATATCACGGTTACAGCAAGTCTTTGCTTTTTATCAAAAATATATTTTTCGCAGCGGTGGAGAGAGTTTTTTACACACCAAAAAAGCAGGATATACTAAAGTCTAGAGTTGTCCTACAGCATAGGTTTGGAAACAAGGGGCAATCTGAGCCCGTGGGTACTTGCGAAAAACAAAGGAACTGAAGTTTTTCGCTTAGTACCCCTACGAGGTGAGGTTAGCGAGAGCGTGCCCCTGTTTCAAACCTATGCTGCAGGACGCGACTGAAGTCAATCCTGCTTTATCCTATATTTTAAATTCCGCCACCTGCTTCTCCAGTGCCTTAGCCTCCTGGTTCAGCTCTTCGCTGGCAGCGCCACTTTCCTCTGCAGTTGCGGTATTTCTCTGTACCACATCGGAAATACTGTTAATGCCTTCTCGTACATCGGATACGGCCTTTGCCTGTTCCTCTGTTGCCTTGGCAATTTCATTTACCAAATCATTGACCTGACCGGAGCCCTTAACCACATGCTGCAGGGAAACTGCTGTATGCTCTGCAAGCTTTGCTCCTTCTTCCACGGCCCGTACGGTTTCTTCAATCAGGGTGGTGGTATCCTTTGCCGCATCGGCGGATTTTTGTGCCAGGTTTCCTACCTCATCCGCTACTACTGCAAAGCCCTTACCGTAGGTTCCTGCTCTTGCCGCCTCGATGGCCGCATTCAAAGCCAAAATATTGGTTTGGAAGGCGATATCGTCGATGGTCTTGATAATCTTGGAAATTTCTCCGGACTTATCGGAAATTTCCTCCATCGCCTTCTGCATCTTCTGCATTTGCTGGTCAGCCTTCTCCACCTCGCCCTGGGTGCTCTGAGCTTCCGCATTGGCAAGCTTGGTATTTTCCGCACTCTTTTCCACATGGTCGGAAATTGCACGAATTCTCTCGGATAACTGCTCAATGCTTCCTGCCTGTTCAATGGAACCCTGGCTTAAGGACTGGGCACTGTTTGCCACATTTCCTGCAAACTCGGAAACTCTTTCAGAGGAAGTCTGAATATTTCCAATCAAATCGGTAAGCTTTCCGGACAAGGCATTTAAAGCTGCCTTGATGCAAGCAAATTCTCCGTTATACTCATGCTGTAAGGAAATGGAAAGCTCCCCTTCACTCATCTGGTTCAATACCTGAGAAATTTCTCCGATGTAAAGCTTATAATTCTTTAACTGTTCGCCCAAGCTTTCTAAGGAGTGTGCCAAAGCGCCAATCTCTGTCTGATCTTTTACGGTAATCTTTTCATCCAAAGCACCCTGAGACATCCTTTCCACAGACTTGGAAAGCTTCACAATGGGGTGGGCAATACGATTTCCTACCAAGACAGCCAAAACCAACATAAAGGCTGCAAAGAGAATAGAGAAAACCGTAAAGGTCAGTTTAAAGCTCTCCAAGCTTCCGTAGATTTCATGATAGCTTGGCACCGTCACGATCTTCCATCCGTTTTCCAGAGTGGTAAAGCCCATTAAAATGGAGGACTTTCCGCTTCCTTCATGGACAAAACCGTGGTCCTTATCCTGCATTTCCTTGAACGCATCGGCATACTTACCGTCTTCAATCTCCTGGAAATTCTCACCGTTTTGATACTGGGCATGGTAGAGGATTTTACCCTCCGCATTGATTAGAAAACTGCTGTCTCCCTCATACTTCTGATTTTTCTTTAACAAATCATCCAAGTAGGCAAAGTCGAAGTCCACACCGGTTACACCGTAGTTGTTTCCATTTTTCAGATAGAAGGGAACTACATAGGAAATGATGGTCTTGGAAATATTGGCATTAAAGTAAGGTTCCATCCAAGTAGCTTTTTTGTTGGCCAAGGGAGTGTAGAACCAGCCTACATGCTCCGTGTCGGTAGGCTCATAAGCTGCCAAATCTGTAGGGGTAACCGCCTCCAGCTTTCCGTCTCCGTCCGTATCGGTATAAAAGGTTCCGGAAGTACCGTAGGTTAATGCCGGATCGTAACGAACATAAGAAGCTACCAGACCGGGAATATCCTTGGTGCCATCCACCAAAAGATTATTCATATTGCCCTCAAAGGACTTAAAGTAATCCAAATCCTTTGCCTGAATTCTATCCTGGTCAGGAATATCTGTTACCGCCAATTCGATAACGCCTATTCTGGTTTCAATTTCAGATAAAATAGTATCCACAGCACTTCCCATCTGCACTGCTGCGGATTCCATAGCCGCATCTCCCTCTCTTGTGCTTTTTTTCTCCATAAACTGCATGAACACAAAGCCCAGCAAAAGAAAAACTACCAATATTGGTAGCAAGATGGATAAGATAAGCGTATTCCGTAATGATTTCATTTCCCCCTCCTTGGTGGGTTCCTTCTTATGCTTCCATGCTGCAAGAAGAAAGAACATTTATAACAATTCTATAAACTGTATCGGCGGGTGGAATTGGGGATATAAGGAATTTTTAAGACAAAATAGTGTAAGTTTGAAAATGAGAAGGACTGCATTCTTTGTAACGATGCGCTCTGATGCAGTGTAGGTCTATATATGGGGCACGCTCTCGCTAGCCTCGCCTCGTAGCGGTACTAACTTCAAGCTTCGC
>CAUSUG010000236.1:0-3298 GCA_963534765.1 uncultured Oribacterium sp. | reverse complement strand
TTACTGTATAAAGAAGAGAATCAAGAGGCGAAAGAGTATCAAGGGATTAATAGTGTTCCGGGAAGTTGGAACCGTTTTATTGCTTCTTTAAACAGACTGACGGCTGAGGTGAACAGCGCGAATTCTCATCAGATTATGCGTTTTTCCTTACGTGTGGAAGAGGAAAGGGAGAATGTAAGCTGGAATCCTTTGACTCAGAAAGAAGAAAGAGAGGATGTCTTTTTTGAAGAAAGCCTGCTTCTTTCCAGAGAAAGTCAAAGCCTTGTTTACCTGCAGAACATGAATAAGCTTCCTTCGGTAAAGCATGAGTACTTTATACCCAAAATCGTGGATTATCTTTTGGGCAATATAGAACGCTATTTTCAACATTATGATCAGAGTGAGGGAAGCATAGGGGAAGAGAGTCCGGCCCTTTTAGAGATTACAATTCAATATCGGGATGGTCGGTATTTTCAGGTAAAGAGGTCCTATGATCGCTATGGTCTTCCGGATGACTGGGAAGACTTATTGGAGGACTTTCATAAGACTCTGTCCTACTACGGTGTATTCGGTTCTCTTTTTGATCCAAGACTGTATAGACATGGTGTGAAAGAAGGAGAACATATTTTTCTAAGCTGTTTATCTGAACCGAATGGAAAGCCTAGTTATTTTAGGAGCTTAGAGGACAATATTTCCGTGGGAGATTTTGTGCTGGTTCCCAGTCTGAAGCAGGAAAATGCGGAAACCGTGGTGATGATTTCTGAAGTTCTATATTGTAAAGAGGGATCACTGCCTTGTCCTTTGGAGGAAGCTAAGCTTATTCTCCGAAAATTGGATGAAGGAGAATTCTTCGGGTTTTTATCCCAGGATAATCATAACGATGACTTTATGTGAAAAAGGAGAATAAGTTGTGATTTTTTTAGTGGATTTTGAAAATACCCATGCCAGCGGCTTTGAAGGGTATCATTATCTGACAGAGCAGGATACCTTGGTAGTGTACTACAGTGATGAGAATTCTGCTTTACAGAAGGGCGTAGTAGAGGATTTAAAGGAAAAGGCTGTCCATGTAAGAATGGTGAAGCTTTTAAAACAGCACAGCAATGCATTGGATATGTACATTGCTTCCACAACAGGAATGTTTTTGGATACGGGAGAAAAGATTTGCATTGTTTCCAAGGACAAGGGCTATGCTGCGGTTCGAGACTTTTGGCATAGCTTAAGAGGTGCGGAAATTCTTTTGGGAGAGACCATTGAAGAGTGTTTTCTCCATTCTGTGGCTAATGACGATGAAAGAATCAGAAGAGCCAAGGAGAGAAACCAAAAGGTACAGCTTATTGATGCCTTTGAAACCACCAACAATGTTCCTACCAGACCCACATTAAGTTACAGAAACAATTACAGAAGAAGAAAAAATCAATTCCTGGACGTGAACAGTCATTTGGAGCCGGTAGAGCTCTTACCGAATCCTTTGGCAAAGGAGGATGTAAGCTATGCTTCTTTGGTGGAGGAGGAAAATGACGGAGAACATTTTTCCGTGGATTATTCTGCAAGTATCAAGGAAGAAAAGCTTTATCCGGATGAGGATCATGCTGAAAGCTTCGAGAAAGAGCTATCTTCCGATAGAGCTACAGAAGAAACTGTTGCTGCTAAAGAAAAAGAAGATTTGGATTCTCGAGAGGAAGCTAAAACCGCAGATAACACCAAGCCGGAAGAAGCGAAGCATGAGGATTCTTCCAAGAGTTCGATAGAAACCGTGAATCGTATTTATCCTAAGACGGAAAAGAAAGCAAATGCTGGAAGACCTTCTAATCAAATCCAGTATATTTATGATCCGGTTTTAAAAAGAATGAAGCGTGTGGATGTAGAGGAAGTAGCTGAAGACAGCATTTCCGAAACCCGGGCGGAAGAGTCTAAGAAAATGGAAGAGAAAAAGTCTTCCGATGCAGGAAAAGATGAGGCTGTACAGGAGGATGCCAGCGCTGTAACAGAAAATCGTCCTGTGGAGCAGAGGGAACGGCAAAGACATCATAATCGTAGAAGAAGACGTTCTAACGGAAAGAAGGAAAACGGAACACAGGCTTCCGGACAAGCTTCTAATCAGGAAGTAAGCCAGGACAATACTAAAGCGATGTCACAGGATAGTGCTAAAGTAGCAGCGAAGGATAATGCTAAAACAGCAGTAAAGGACAGTTCTAAAGAACATGATAAGGATGTTTCTAAGGAACATGGAAAGGATGCTTCCAAGGAAGAGTCCAAGTCTGTAAAAGAAAAGAAGACTGAAAAGCAAGGAAAAGCGGAATCAGAGGAGAATAGCGGAAAGACTGATAAAGCAGTAAAGGAAAAGAAAGTTAAGGCCAAGGATGCTAAGGTCAAGGACGCGGATAAGCCTGTAGAGAGCAAAACCGATTCCAAAGCTACAAAGGCAAAGCCGGTAAGAAAGTCTACAAAGTCTAAGGCAGTAGAGGAAAAGTCGGAAAGCAAGTCGACTCGGACCAAGACTACAGAAAAAAATGCTAAGACAAAGACCGAAGAGAAGACAAGTACAGCGAAGGAAGAAAAAACAGCAAAATCAAAGACCGGTACTAAGACTTCCAATGAAAAGACCTCTGAAAAATCTGTAAAAGTGAAGGCTGATACAAAGAAAACAGAAACCGCAAGTGTGGAAAAGCCCGTTCGGAGAGGCAGAAAGAAAAAGGAAGAAACAAAGGCTACCGACAATAAGTCGGAATAGTAGAAAAGCTAAAAAGCTAATAATTTATTCGCCGGAATAAATTTGGCATAAACTTTTCGCTTCCGTAAGAAAAATACTTGCACAGTAGAGGAAATTGTGATAGAATTTCCTCTGTTGCGCGGGAGTGCTGGAATGGCAGACAGGCAAGACTAAGGATCTTGTGTCCGATAGGACGTGTGGGTTCAAGTCCCATCTCCCGCAGGAGTTGAATAACCTAGGAATTAAGCTTACAGTGGCTTGAAACCTAGGTTTTTTTTATTGCTTTTTTTGGAATCTGTTTTTACCGAAAAAGAATGATTTTACCCATTTTACAGCGAATGTATCCCACGAAACTGCCCATTTAATTGCGGGTATAATACTACAATGCGGAAAAGAGATTGAGATTATAGTTTGAGTAAGCTATACTCCCGTCTTTGACAGTTGCGAAAGAGTCAAGAGCCCATAAACGGCGTAATTACGCCATTTATGAGCTCTTGTTTTCTTAATGGACTTTAGCCAGTATCGGAGCTGACATTTGAAAAATGTTAGCTCTGATACAAAAATCACCTTTCCTAATACAATAAAGTTGTTCAAGCTATATTGCAGAAA
>CAUSUG010000235.1:0-3305 GCA_963534765.1 uncultured Oribacterium sp. | reverse complement strand
ATCTTGTTGAAGGGGAATTATTTATCATCAGACCATTCCTTTTTATCATTGTCCCAAACAGAGTTGGACTTTGTATTCTCTTTATAAAATGGCTCGAGGAATAGCAAAAGGTAGGAATAAATCTCTTCAAAGCTTGGTTTTCCCTTTACAATATTCAGCTTATTATAGGCATGTTCCAAGTCTTCCTTTTGATTTAAAAATTTTTGGAACTTTCCGCAAACGCGACCGGTTTTTTGGAAGGCGGAAAAAATATCATTGACTTTAATCGTTATGCAGTGGGCTAAGGCATATACATCCACCATGTCTTTTACTCGTCGAAAGATAAAGTCACCGGATAAAACGCTGATTTTATCTGCCAGAATTTCGTCGCTAATAATTCCCCTTACCTTAATGTCTCCAATAGAATACTCTTGATCCCCCAGGGCGGGTTTTATATCTATATCCATAGAAGCAATTTCGTCTTCCGTTTCCTTTTCTACAATTCGAATGCCTCCGGAACGGCGCTCTCCATATTCACGAGAGGGAATAGCAACTAAAGCAGGATGTGTTTTCTCAAGGCACTGGCTGATTTCACTAGCAATAACAGCCATCGTTGGAGCAGTTCCGATCCAGCTGGCATCGATATCTTTGGTCATTCTCTCTATTTCTTCGAATCCATTTTCCTTTAGCAATAGCTTTAGAACTAAACCGCCTTTAAAAACAATGGGCAAATCAGTACTGGTGATGGAACCGATGATTTCATACATAATTTCTTCTTGCTTCGTCATTTAACCCACCTCAAAATAGTTTATAGCCCAGTCCTTTAGTTCTTCAAATCGTTTCCGATTTTCTTTTTTGATGTCTAATCCGTTAAAGCTTTCTTCGTGGGAATAGTAATACTTGCTTAAAGCCTCTACAAGAGCAGTTTCATCGCTATGCTCAAAATCGGAAAGCATATCATTTACGGCCTGGCTTGGACTGGAACAAAGAACATTTTCAAAACGGATATGCTCTATAGCATCCAGATTTTCTACGATATGGCACTGTATATTTTCTTCCGGACTTTCCTCCAAGGCATAAACCTCTACCTTGCTTTCTGAAAAATAGCCCACGAAGAGCTGCAAAAATTCCAAGGCGGAGACAGAACGCAAAATCATTGGCTGATTACCAACCACATCCCTTAACCATGCTCTATTTGACGTATAGTCACTGCTGATTTTCATTTTTATCCTCATTGTCGTTCGAAGTGTTTTTTCATTTTTTGTAGTATAGTCTTTATCCCCAAAATAAACAATCTTTTGCCAAAGTCTGACAAACTCTTTCCTCTATTCAAAGTCTGTAGGCAGATATAGCTGACTTCATCTTGTAATTTATGCTTTTCGCAATACAATGGAAAATAAAAAATAGTGCGTTGTTTAGCATCAAGAATTGGAGGAAGAGGATGGCAGAGCTACAGTATAATTTGATTGATGATTGGGAAAAGAAAGAGGTGGATCTTCCTGCATTGGAAGAAGCCTTGGAGCAGGGAAGCTCTAATCGCTATAGTGGAAAGGTGTTTCATGATATTGCCGCAAAGTGGAAGAAATACAAGAAAAGGGGCGTTTCGAATCTCTACCTTTTAAAGGAAGCTGAAGATGAAGGTCTGGCATGTGCTTATTATGCTTATTCTATTACAAACGGTGTGATAGAGGATGCACAGCTGGAGAATTTGCGTTTGCTTTGCGCGGAGAAGCTCTCTACTGGAGAAATGCGTGCCAGTGCATCCTTTTGTAAGGCATCTGAATGGTGGGATACCAATCCTACTTATCTTACGAAGCTGGTGGAAAAGGGAGAGGCCGATAGGCTGTATGAATACCTGAGTGCACAGCTGTTCCCCCAAGGGATAGTCCTCACCTCTTTAAGCGCGAAAATGAATGCAAAAGAAGAGCTTGTCTGCTCGGCAATCGCTTGGGGCTTAAAGGAAGGCGGATTTTTCAAAAAAGGTGCCTACATGAGTAGAGCAATCGATAATCGCTATCTATAAAGACGCATAGCTGTTCTGACAATTCTTAGGCCGTTAAAACGGCAAAGCCAAAATCCCCTGTTGAAACAGCATATACAGGACAGTGCCGGAGAAGATGGAAAGCAGCATATTCCGCTTCCAGCAATGGATCAGGATAGTCAGTCCCAGAGAAAGAAACTCCGGGAGTCCGTGGTTTCCGCTAAATAACTGAACATTACGAAGACAATACACCAAAAGTAGAGCAAAGCTTGCGGGAGGCAGAGCCTTTCCCAGATATTGCACTGTCTTAGGTGTGTTTTTTTGAAATAAAATAAATGGTAAAAAGCGGGTCAGCATGGTGCCCAGAATACAAAGCGCTATGATAATGATGCGCTGCCATACAGTCATAAGCTTGCCTTTCTAAAAACTTCGTTTACTACATTAGCTTTCGTTCGCTTCCATAAATTGCCTTTCCAACTTAGGCTTTGCCAGGAGGAAAATGCCTAGGATTCCCAGCATGGCAGGAAGGATGAAATGCTCTGCTTTAAAAATTAGTAGGGAAAGGATGGATACCCCCAGCCCCAGCAGGGAAGAAAAATGATTTTTCTCCTTCAAAAACTGGTCTAAGAAAATCACCGCAAAGAGAGCAGTCATGACAAAATCAATGCCCTCTGTGGAAAAAGGCAGGACATTTCCAAGAAGCGTACCAAGGCAGGAGCCGACAACCCAGTAGATTTGATTTAACAGTGTCACAAAAAACATAAACCAAGTAGGATCTACATCCTCCGGTATTTTTGTGCTGTAATTAATACTGAAGCTTTCATCGCACATCCCGAAGATTAGATAGAAACGCTTCCATCCTTTTTTGGGGAATTTATCCAGCATGGCAATGCCGTAGAACAGATGCCGAAGCTGAATCATAATAGCCAGAAAAAGCGTTTCCAAAGGGGCAAATGGACCCAGAAGAAATCCCACAGCCAAGAGCTCTAAAGAACCGCCATAGATTAATGAGGCCATAAAGAAGGTGTAGACCACGGAAAGACCGGCGCTGTGCATATAGATACCATAGGCAAAGCCCAGAAATAAAAAGCCGGTTAAGATGGGAATCGTATGAGGAAAGGCGGCCTTTAGCGCCTTTTTTTGCTGTTCATGAAGCATAAGGCTATCCTTTCTAAAGAAAAAAACAGCAATAGTCTATAAATTTTTTTTATGAATTTCAAGGGAAAGGCGGAAAAATTTCCATAAAAAGAGAGAATACTAGTTGAAAGAGTTTCTGTGAAAGAGAGTTAATTTCAATTTCTAACTGAGGTTATATTCTATGAAGTGTAGATTAGAAAATTAAAAA
>CAUSUG010000234.1:0-3332 GCA_963534765.1 uncultured Oribacterium sp. | reverse complement strand
TCAATGCATAAAAAAATAAAAATATATGGGTTTTCTCCGGCTATCCGGCCTGTCTTCTACGGCAAAGCCCTTTAGGCCAACAAATCCGCAATCTCAGACACGGAAATCCGATAAAGCTTTCCTTCCAAGCCTCTTTCCGTAAGGCCCTTCAAGATAGAATCCCGGTCAAAGGCCAGTCCTACAAAGGCTTTACTGATTTCCTCCGGATCCAGGGTACTGAAAAAATCTCCGCTAATAGAAGCTTCCTGTATTCTGCCCTTCTGAACCTCCAAGGCAAAATGCATCTTTCCTCCCGAAAAGCGTCCAATCTTTTCCATGTTGAACTTCGGATTTTTTCCGTACAGACTGTCCCAGTTTTGAAAATGGGTCTTGGCCCGTTCCTTGACTCTAAGCAGTTCTTCCGAAGAAAGCTCCAGGCGATTGGCTTTATTCTCTTCTCCCAAAATGGCGGAAACCATCAGTTCCTTAAAGTCCTCCGGGGAAATCTTCTCCTGCAAATGGTCGGAAATGTTACAAACTCTCTCCCGCACCGACTGGATACTTTTGGAAATAATCTTGTACTCATCCACCCTGGTGGAATTCACCATCTTCTCGATATCCGTGGAAAAAAGCAGAGATCCGTGGTGGACAATGCTTTCTCCAAGATGATACTGGGCATTGCCGGAAAACTTTCGTCCCTCAATACAGAGGTCATTTCTTCCGTTAAATTCTGCTTTCACGGAAAGCTTCGCCAAGGCATCCAGTACCGGGCTTAGGTATTTTTTAAACTCTATCCCCTCTTCCTTATAGCGGTCGATAAAGGTAAACTGCCAGCCTCCCAAATCCGTGTAAATGGTGCCTCCCCCGCTCATCCGCCGTACCAGATTCATCTTCTGCTCTCTGGCATAGGGGAGATTCACCTCCTCCGCCAGGTTTTGGTATTTGCCCAGCATCAGGGTAGGGGTGGTTCTCCAGAAAAGAAAAACCGTATCTTCCAACTTCTTTTCTTCGGCTAAGTAATATTCCAGACCGAAGTTCTCATAAACGTCCGTGGACTCTAAATCAATATAAACCATGCACGTCCTCCAAAGCTTCCCAAGCTCTGTAGGAGCTTCTGGCTAAGGGTGCGGAGGCTACGTGGTGAAAGCCCTTTAAAAGAGCATTCTTCTTATAGCGGGCAAAATCCTCCGGTGTGGCATATCTGGCCAAGGGGTAATGCTCCTTGGTGGGTTGCAGATATTGTCCGATGGTTAAGATATCACAGCCGGTTTCCAGCACATCATCCATCAGCCTGTCAATCTGCTCCTCCGTCTCTCCAAGCCCTACCATGAATCCTGTCTTTACCCGGATATCCGGAGAATGCTGCTTGCAGTAACGGAGCACTCCTAAGGACCTTTCATAAGCCGCCTGAGGACGAACCGCCTTCTGCAATTCCTTTACCGTCTCCACATTGTGGTTCAGAACCTCCGGCTTGGCCTCCAGAACAATGTCTAAAGACTCCGTTCTTCCCTTCATATCGGAAATCAGGGTTTCAATGGTGGTGCCTGGACAAAGCTCCCGAATCGCCCGGATGGTTTTCGCAAACTGTAAGGCTCCTCCATCCTCCAAATCATCTCTTGTGGAGCAGGTCAAAACCACATGCTTCAGATGCAACTGCTTTGCCGCCTTGGCCACATTCATAGGCTCTTCTTCGTCCACCGCCTCCGGTCTTCCGCAGGTCACATTGCAAAAGCGGCAATTTCTGGTGCAAACGCTTCCCAAAATCATAAAGGTTGCCGTGTGCTTCCGGTAACACTCTCCCATATTGGGACAGTTGGCTTCCTTACAAACGGTATTCAAACGAAGATCCTTCATCAGGGCTGCCACCTCTTCGGTAGCCTCCTGATTGTATCGAACCTTCAACCAGTCCGGCTTCTTCCCTAAAGAAGGAGGGGCAGCCTGTAAATCCTCCGCTTTCTCCAATGTCTTCTCCATATCTTGCTCCCTATCTAGCTCCCTATCTTGCCTTACGCTGTCTCTTCAATCAGAGCGACCTTCTCCAGTCCTTACGCTGTCTCTTCAATCAAAGCAACCTTCTCCAGTCCTTACACTGTCTCTTCAATCAAAGCAACCTTCTCCAATACCCCTACCGTATCTCCTTCTTCACAGCACTGCTCTACCAGAGTGCCCTCGAAGCCGGATTCCACTTGGGTAACCACCTTGTCGGTTTCAATCTCGAAAATCGGTTCACCCTTCTTTACCGGATCTCCAACTTCCTTCAACCAGGCACAAACCACTGCCTCCTGCATCTCCGGTCTTAACTTCGGAATCACAATTTCTTTCTTCATCTTCTACTCCTTCTATAATGCAAGTCCTATTAAGACTTCTCTGACTTCCTTACTATCCTGTGGCTTAAGCCTTTCCGCCAAATCGGAAAACTTTTCTTCAAAAAGTTCTAAAGAAAATGGCTGTCCTTGGAAAAGTGCTCTGACTTCCTCTTCCGAAAAATAAGGGGATTGGATCGTAAAATCTTCGATTCTTCCCTTCCGGACTTGATAACTTATCCGTATTTTTTCTCCCTGGAAAATGCCTTCCTTCTCAAAAGAGAAATGAGGGGTTTTTCCATAGGTCCATTCCCAGGAATGGTATTTTTCCCGGCAAATCCTCTCTACCTCCGCCTTTTCCGTCTCTGTAAGAGACAAGGCTTCCGGCTTAGCTCCCATGGCCTCCCTTAATGCTTCCATAAAGCTTTCTATGGGAGGAAGTTCCGTAAAGGGATAGCCTTCCTTTCCCAATCCTTCCCAGGATTCACTGATATTACAAACCTTGCAAATCGCTGAGGGAGAAGCCTTCGACTGAATGTGAACACTTTTATTCTTGGTGGTAATCTCATCCAAAAGACTTAAGTCCGATGCATATAGCAGGGTACCATGGTGTAAAACCCGTTCTCCGGTGACCTTTTGGGCACTGCCGGAAATCTTCTTTCCTCCTATGGCGATATCGGAGCATCTGTTCTTCTCCGCCATAATCCCAAGCCCTCGTAAAGCCGTAATCACCGGAAGGAGAAAATCGTCATACTCTAAAATCTTGTTTCGTTTCTTCATGAGGCTGTAATTCACATTGCCCAAGTCATGATAAACCGTACCTCCGCCACTGCTTCTTCGAACAACGGGAATTCCTCTTTCTTTCAGACGGCGCAAATTCACTTCCTGACTGATGTTTTGGTAACAGCCCACAATAACCGCCGGAGTATTCCGCCAAAGAAGAAAAATATCCTGCTCCGTTCTATTCTGAAAAAGATATTCTTCCAAGGCCTGATTATAGAAGGGGTCCAAGGAGGGATTTATAATTCCAATCATAGGCTCAGCTCTTTC
>CAUSUG010000233.1:0-3342 GCA_963534765.1 uncultured Oribacterium sp. | reverse complement strand
GATTATTAAGAGACCAATAAAGAGTAACTTGATTAAAGTAGAAGAGCCGCAATTACAGGTTATGATTCCAAGCGTTGAGTGCATACTGGGAGATAAGTTGACTGCTTTTGCACCACATACGATAGGTATTCCTCTTCATGAAAATAAGGAGATGGAAATCATCAAGCAGTTTTACGACGTATTGACATTAATTGATGTTGCAAAAGATTATTCATTGGTCAGAGCCAACTACTACCGATTGGCACCATATGAGATTGCATACCGAGGAATTGATATTACTTCGGAAGATGCATTAATGGACACTTTTATGACTGCGGCAAGTATTTCATCCAGAGGAAAAATAGAAAAGGAAGATTATACTTTTTATCTGCAGGGAATCCGGGATATTCGAAACCATATTTATTATGACGATTTTTCTGCAGAGACTGCTTCCCAAAAGGCTCCCATTGTGATGTATTTGGTAGCATGTTTGTTGAAAAATCAGCCGTTTGTAAAAGAAATAGACTCGTCTGAATATAAAACAATGACTTTCTTGAATGAAAATCTCAAGGCATTGAAAGAGCAGAAGAAAATCAATCCAACCGGTTACGCATATGCAATTAAGGCAGATAGGATTTTGTTCACAGATGAGATGGAATTTCTCCCCTGACTTTTCCTCAGTTTCGAATAGGCATGGTGTAGCTGTCAATGCTACTTTTTTAGTGTTTAGCAGTGTTTGACTTCGTGACGATTACTATGAATAAATAATTAAATGGATTTCCTTTTGTGAAAACTGTTTATTATTTTTGCAATTTTGCCGAAACTGTATGTAGTATAGAATATCTTCAATCTTCTGTGCTATGTACGGTTTTTTACTTTGCATTTTTGCAAAATTAGTTTAAGCGATGCCCATTCCTAAGAAATATGATTGGAAGAAGATTGTTAGTTTCTATCCTAGGAAAATGGGCTCGCTTTTAGAAGGAGAAGCATTATGGGATGGGATCAGGATAGTCAAGTCATGGACGGCTTGACAGAACATAGAGCTTATAATACAGCTGAAAGGCATTCACAGAAGCTTGTGCGGAAACATATACAAAAGTATAGTGATAAAACTATAGGAGCAAGAAAGAACGGAGGCCATCCCTTATCTGTTTTTTCTCGCTCCTTTATGCTGTCAATTCCTTTGGCTCTGACCCTTCCGTTCTTTTCCCTAACGGCCCAAGCAGAGGGAAAATGGGTGCTGGCAGAGGGACAGTGGCAGTATCAGGTGGAAGGGCAGAATCAGAAGGGCTGGAAGGAGATTTCCGGCAGCTGGTATTATTTTGATCCTCTTACCGGGAAAATGCAGGATGGCTGGATTCTGGCAGATGGAAAATGGTATTTTTTGAAGACGAATACCGCGAACTGGGGAAAGATGGCTCAGGGCTGGACCTGGGTGGACGGCTATTGTTATTTTCTAAAGGATAATGGAACAATGGCTACTGAGGAGAAGACTCCGGACGGATACAGCATTTCTGCAAATGGACAGTGGGTTCAGGATGGAAAACCGGTACATGAAGAAGGTAAGGGTGTTTCTTCCCGGCGTGCTACGCAGATAGAGAAGGAAATCAAGGCAGGAGCTGTAGAGGGACAGCAGATAAATGCAAATGGAGAAGAACAAAATCCCGTAATTAAGGGGATTGCCGGCTTCGGTGGAAGCGGTGGTTCTGGCGGCGGAGGCGGTTTTAGTGGCGGCTCCGGTTCCGGCGGTGGCTCTAGTGCCGGTGGCGGTTCAAGCTCCGGAGCTGGGCTTAGTTCCGGCAGTGGTTCGGGGTTTGGTACAGGCTCCGGCTCCGGTAGCGGTTTAAATTTTGGGAGTATCGGCCTTCCTTTTGGCGCCGGCAGCAGCTTTGGCGCCCCGGGTACCGGCTCCAAAAAAAGCCCCGGTTTCAGGGAGAACTCATCCGATAATGCGAGCAATACCGAAGAAAATACAAGAGTTTCCTCTGAAACAGCTGATGCGGAAAATGTATTTTCTGAAGAAGAGTTGGCAAGAAGGGCTGAAAAGCAGAGAAAGCAGGCAGAAAAAGAGCTGGCTAAGCAGAAAAAGATTTTGGAAAAAATTGAAAATGGCGAAAATAACAATATTGTAGAATATGAAACAGAGGAGGGAGAAAAGCGCACTGTCCTTTTTGTAAAAGGTGTTAAACATCCCAAATTGGGAGAAAATGGTGATTTTCGGAAGTCGGAAGACCATGGATACATTGATTATAAAGCTCCCTTTGAGGAGGGACAGGGCTATTTTGATGTGAACAAAGCTCCCTTTGGAACGGATAAAAATATAGATCGAAATCTTTGCTTTGCGGCAGCGGCCAGCAATACCCTGCATTGGTATTTGCAGGAAAATAGAGGGGTAATCGAAAAGTACATTGAAGACAATGGAGATGTTAAAAAGACAGTAGGAGGAAGCATTTATAGCTTGAAGGAAATGCTAAATCAGAATGTTGAGCAACAGGGAAGTCTGATTTATCAGTATTTTAAGGAAATGTATGGCAATAATGAGACAGGCTACTATACAGTTCCTCTTATGGATCTTTTCCTAAACGGCTATACCCCGAAGGAAGACCGAAAAACCAATATAGAGGATAAGGATTTGCAGCCGGATGCAAGGGGTGGATTTTTATATGGAATTATAGGAACTAAACCGCAAACCGGTATGCAATCCGTAAATAGATTGAGTGACTTAGGGAACAGTCTACAGCATTACCTGTCTAACAACTTCGTGGTTTGCCTGTCTTATACAACTTTCAGTTATAATCATGTGGTTACCCTCTGGGGAGCGGAGTATGATGAGAGCGGTCTTCTCCGTGCCGTGTATGTAACGGACTCAGACGACCAGGATGAAACCGGAGTGGAAACGGATGTGGCCATGAAGCGTTATGTCGTAAAGGGCAAAGGAAATCTTAGTTTTCTCAGTAATGCCATCAGCGAAGAGGCGAATGGTGCGAAAATCAATAGTTTGCAGTATCTGCGTTTTGGCGGTGAAGCTGATTTGGAAGATTAAGAAGGAATATGAGGAGTGAGCTTCTGCAGGCTTTGCGAAGAATATTGTCTTGAACAAAAAGAGGAGGGGGATTAGCCCTCCTCTTTTCCGTAAAAATCATGATCCGATAATTCACGCCAGGTTAAGTACATTTCTTTATAATTCTTTTTTATAAAATTTTGAATAAGGCGAATGTCTCTCTGGGAGAGAATACCGCTATGTGCTACTGTGGTATCTCCATTTTCTTTAACAAAAAATTTTGCAGATCCTGCTTCTGTAAGTCGCTTATCACTGGCATGAACATGCATCGCTTCGATGACGCAAGATGCTGTGTAATAGAG
>CAUSUG010000232.1:0-3388 GCA_963534765.1 uncultured Oribacterium sp. | reverse complement strand
CGTACGTACAGTGCTGTGAGAGGACGGCGGTTAGTCGCCGCCTCCTACTCGATTTTGATCGATTCCTTCCATTTGCACCTGTTCTTGCAGATACTCCTGGATGATTTTAGGATCAAAGGATTGACGAGGGCTCCAGTTTGCATCAACAGACTTTATTTTCTGTTCAATTCTAGAGACTTCATCTTTTCCGATTTGATCTATCGTATACATAATGGCTCTTCTTTCCGGGCCGCTTTGTGACTTAGCATAATCTCTAAACTTTTTACTATAGCTTTCAGCGTCGGCAGAATTCACAAATCCCTGATTCTTTAAGAAGGCATCACGAATTTCTTTTCTTGCCAAGGCTTCAATATCCTTACTTACAGGAATAATATACTCTTTTCCTGCACCGGGATAATCCGGACTCATCCAAGGGTCACCTCCTGCGGCAATAAGATTACGGAAGTGTCTCTCTTCTTGGCTTAAACTCCTCCATTCTTTTTCTTCAGGAGATAGATTTTGGTTTTTTTGGGACTGAGGATCAAAATCCTGTTTTGCCATGGCGTATTTTGCCATGTTGCTAACGGTCATACTCATCATAGTACCTCTTCCTTTATTTTCTATGAGTAATATCGACCATATATATATTATACATTAACTTGAAACAGCGGTGCAAAACCCGCCTTATCCCAGTCCTGCCTTCTTCATATACTGTAAAAAGCTCTCCTTATCTCTGGTCATAATCAGCTCTTCCGGAAAATGAATCCTCTCCAGTAGAGACTCCACCTTTGAAAATTCTCCAATTCGTAAAGCGATATGGGCATCACTGGAAACGGAGATGGGTACTCCCAGTTCCGCACAGCGGACTGCAATGGCTTCGCAACGCTTTTTGGTTTCGCTTCCCTCATCCATGGAATGCTCATTAATCTCAATCAGCACATGCTGTTCCTTTGCGGCAAGAAGCACCGGATCGATTTCAAAGGGAAGTCCGGAACGACCGATATGCCCAAGAATCAGAATTTTTGGGTGCTTCATGGCTTCCAGATAAAGCTTGGTGCAAGCCGAAGCACTTTCTCCCTTGGCAAAGCTGTTTCGATGGACAGAGGCGATGCAATAGTCCATTTTCTTGCAGACACGCTCGTAGAGAGACATTTTCTTCCCGTCATTATAAAAATCCCCATCAATATTTTTCCAAATGGGAATATCAAAACCGAAAAGGTTTCCTTCCATATCCACAATATCCACTTCACAGCCCTGTAAAACCCGAACACCCTGAATCTCCTTGGGCCAGGTGTGGCTTACCATCAAATACTGATAGTGACGGACATTTTCATAATCCGGATAAAGCATGGCGGAAAAATGGTCTGTAGAGCCAAGAAGCTCTAATCCCGCCTCCTTAGCCGCAGCAACATTTTCCAAAATCGTGGAATAAGCATGGCGGGAATAAAGAGTATGGGTATGAACATCACACTTCAACTTCATAAAATACTTTTCCCCTTTCTCTAATTACAGATCCAAAGTGATTTCCACAGGACAATGGTCGGAGCCCATTACTTCTTGATGGATAGAAGCGGAAAGGAGCTTCTTTTCTAGCTGCTTGGAAACTACAAAATAGTCGATTCTCCAACCTACATTTCTTTCTCTGGCCTTGGTACGGTAGCTCCACCAACTGTATTCCTCTTCCTTGTCCGGATAGAAATGGCGGAAGGAGTCAAGATAGCCTGAGTCTAAAACCCGGGAAAACTTCGCCCTCTCCTCGTCGGAAAAGCCCGCACTCATGTGGTTAGTGTCCGGATTTTTCAGGTCGATTTCCTCATGGGCAACATTTAAGTCACCGCAATAAATTACCGGCTTTTTCTTTTCTAAAGTTAAGATGTAATTCAGGAAGGCATCTTCGAACTTCATTCTGTAGGGAAGACGCTTCAGCTCTCCCTGAGAGTTGGGCACATAGACGGTAATCAGATAAAACTCCGGATATTCCAGCGTAATCACACGACCCTCCTGGTCATGCTCTTCGACACCGATGCCGTACTGCACGGACAGCGGTTCTTCCTTGGTGAAAATGGCGGTACCGGAGTAGCCCTTTTTCACCGCATAATTCCAGTATTGAAAATAACCCGGCAGCTCCAGGTCAATCTGTCCCTCCTGCAATTTGGTTTCCTGCAAACAAAACATGTCCGCATCCAAACGCTTAAAATCCTCCATAAAGTTTTTTCCCATAACGGCTCTAAGCCCATTTACATTCCAGGAAATCAGTTTTTTCATAAATATCCTTTCTACTCAATTCATTATTTTAAAAAAAATTATTTTTCGTTTAGCCCTTGCGTAAGCCCTCAGCACAGAACGCAAGCTTGTATTCTTTTTTTGGCATGAGAATAGTGTAACAGACATTGCAAAGCCTGCAAGGGCTTTCGGGAAATTTCCGGAAGACAAGTTCTTAAAATTTTAAGAACTTTTTGCAAATGCAGGAGGAAAAGGCTATACTGTTTTCAAATCCCAAAGGAAAGGAAAGTAGTATGGCATCACAGAATTTAGAAGAAGTAGCACAGTATCTTAAAAAGATGAAATTCCGAAAGGCCTTTTTCGGCTTTAAGCCTGCCTCTGTATGGAAGAAATTAGAGGATTTGGACGGAGAATACCGTTCCGCCATTCAGGTGATGGAAATCGGCTACAAAGCCAGAATTCAGGAAAGAGACGAAAAAATTGCCGCTTTGGAAGAAGAGCTGGCGAAGCTAAAGGGATAGGATATGGCAAAGAAGAAAAAAGAAGTAGAGAAAAAAGCAGTCCTTCCTTTGGATGTGATTCGAAAAAAGAGAACTTATTACCGGCAAATGGGAGATATTCGTTCCTTCTTCTCCCATCTGCTTTTGATGGGTGCCTTGATTTATGTGATGTTCTTCGTCATTTTCGGAATCGCTCCGGTGAAAAATGACGATATGAAGCCAAAGCTCAGTGCAGGAGACCTGATGCTATACTACCGTCTGGAAAATAAATTTTTCCCCTCCGATGTTCTGGTATATCATAAAGACGGAAAGCAGTTTGTGGGAAGAATCATCGGCATGCCGGGAGACGAGATTGAAATTCCGGATGAAGGCGGTTTGAAAATCAATGGAAATATGCAGGTAGAGGACGGTATTTTCTATTCCACCCAGCCCTATGACACGGAGGCGGTGAAATATCCCATTAAGCTGAAGGAGGGAGAATACTTTATGATGTCGGACATGCGTTCCGGAGCGAAGGATAGCCGACTCTTCGGCCCGGTTAAAAAAGATGAGATCAAGGGTAAGGTCATTACCATTTTGAGAAGATCTTCCTTATAGCACCCCATAGTAAGAATAAATTCAGAGAGCTGTTTCGTAAATATATCTTGTCAACACTCAAATACAGATTAGTTAAATCTGTATTTGAG
>CAUSUG010000231.1:0-3391 GCA_963534765.1 uncultured Oribacterium sp. | reverse complement strand
CCGCGGATTAAGCTGCTGAGGCTTTCCTGAATTTTTCTTTCGTTATCAATATCCAGATTCGCGGCAATTTCATCTAAGAGGAGTATAGGAGCATCCTTTAGGAAGGCTCTGGCGATAGAAAGCCGCTGTCTTTCTCCGCCGGAGAGCTCGGCGCCATTTTCTCCGATTCTTGTTTGGAAGCCATCGGGAAGCTTTTCTATAAAGTCCAGGCAGTTGGCAAGACGTGCCGCTTCCCGCACTTCCTCCTCCGTGGCATCCCCTCTTCCCAGACGGATATTTTCCAGAATGGTGGTATTAAAGAGGTTCACTTCCTGAAAGACTATGGAGATTTTTTGGAAAATGGAGTCGGTAGCTGTGTTTTGTAAATCCTTTCCACCGATGAAAATCTTTCCGGACTTTGCATCATAAAGTCTGGAGAGCAAGCGTAAAATGGTGGTTTTTCCGCAGCCGGAGGGGCCTACTAAAGCAAAAAGTTCTCCTTCCTTTACCGACATGGAGACGTCTTTTAGAATCGTCCTGTCTTCATTGTAGGAGAAGGACACATCCTGAAAGTCAATGGAGAAGTCGGAAAGGGCTGTACTGAGCCCTTCCTGCTTCTTTGCCGCCTTGATTTCGGAGATGCGCTCAACCGCCGGTGCGATATAGAAGATCTCCATCAGGCTTTCCTTGGAAATGTCGAAGATTTCCTTTAATTTCATGGAGGCGATGATAAAGCCTAAGAAGTAGAGGATGGAAATACTGCCGCTTTGATAGAGCGGGAAACCGACGAAAATCACCGTAGCCACACTTAAGAAAGCAAAAATGGAAGAGCATCCCATGACGATAAAGGAGCCCATTTCCGTCTTTAGGTGGAGCTTTTCTTGCAGGTCCATTTTTTGAAATAAGGCTTCTTTAACCTCCCTGTCAGGGAGAAAGCTGCTGATTTCCTGATGCAGGTCGATATGTTCCTGGAAAGCTTCCGCATTTTCCCGCAAAAGATGATAGTACTTCTGATTATTTTGTAGTACGAGCTTTCTGGATAAGGGCACTAAAAGAAAGCTGAAAATCGTAGGGAGAAGAGTGGCAAGAGACAGCTTCCAGTTTGAGAAGCACATCAGGATTCCCATAATCGGGAAGAAGAAAAACATGGCTACGATTTTGGGAACAGAATGGCTTAAGGCGTGCTCAATCCTTTCCACGTCAGACATAATGCTTTCCGACAAATCGCTTAAGTCATGCCGGGAAAAATAGGCAATGGGAAGGTCTGCCAGGGTTTCCGCAATGTTCTTTCTTAGATTCGCCGATTCTTTGTAGGTCGCGTTATAGAGGCAGACATATTCCTTGGAAAGCAGGAGGTAGAGGAGGAGCAGGATACCGAGCGCCGGAACAATCAATTCCCATGGCGAGAAGGCCTGTCTATCCCCATTTTCCAGAAGGAGCTTCGCGATATAGAGTAAGAGCATAACGGGTCCCATATTGATGCAATAGCTAAGAAAGCAGTAGAGGCTGGCTTTTTGCAGGTTTTTTGCGCCCTGCTCCGTAAGGGAGAACTGTTTTTTGAACCAATTCATCATTTGTTTATCCTCCAATCTTCCGTAGTTTGATAAAGTTCCCAGAGCTTTTTATAACGACTGTCTTTTTGCAGAAGCTCCTTACTGCTTCCTCGTTCCACAATCTTTCCCTCTTCCAAAACCAGTATTTCATGTAAGCCCTGAATACTGGAAAGGCGGTGGGCAATCATAATCACGGTTTTCCCCTGAATCAGATTCTTAAACGCATTTTGCAGGGCATACTCCTGATCCGCATCGATGGAAGCACTGGCTTCGTCCAGAATCACGATGGGAGCATCCTTTAAGATGGCTCTGGCAATGGCGATTCTCTGCTTTTCGCCACCGGAAAGGTAAACGCCCTTTGCACCGATTAAGGTATTTTCCTTCTCGGGAAAACGTTCCAGAATTTCTCTGCAACCCGCTAGTTCCAAAGCGCGATGTACTTCTTCCGGAGTAGCATCGGGTTTCCCTAACAGCACATTTTCATAAATCGTCTTATGAAAGAGCTTGCTGTCCTGAAAAACGAAGGAGATGGCCTTACATAGGGCATCCTTACTGTAGCTTTCAATAGGGAGGTCCCCGATTCGAATCTGTCCTTTATCTACTTTGTAGAAGCCGGAGAAAAGCTTTGCGATGGTGGACTTTCCCGAACCGGAGTGCCCCACAAGGGCATAGCTTTTTCCCTCTTCCAAGCGGAAGGAAAGCCCTTCCAAAACCTTCTTGTCTCCGTAGGAGAAATCTACATCTTGAAACTCCATGCTGTAATTGGGGAAATTTTCTTCTTTGCCGTATTGTAGGCTGTCTTCCTGCATTGCCTTGTAGAGCTTTTCCATTTCGTCGATGGCAAAGCTTGCATTGAAAATGTACATGCCGGACCACATGATTTTCATGAAAGCCACCATGATGACCCCGTCCAGAAAGAAAATCATAATCAAATCGATAATCAGTTTTTCGGGTTGGGGTTCTTTTACCAGAAGAAAGGACAGGGGAATCGAAAGAATCGGAATTAAGCCTAGGAAGATCCATTGGTAGAGAACATAGGGCGTTTTACAGCTTAAACTGTATTCAAAGGCGTATTTTGCATAGTTTTCAATGGCTTCTTTCATGGCTTTGAAGCTTTGCAAGCGATTTCCGAAGAGCTTTACGACCTGAATGCCCCGAACATACTCCACGGTTTCTGCACTGAGATGGTTTAAAGATTCCTGATAAAACTTCATAAATTGGCTGCCGCCCATCATTTTCTGGAGGAAGAAGCCGCTAACGAGAACCAGAAGCAGGAGAATTACCCCCACCCGAAGACTCACAAAGAAGCCGAGAGCCAGGGTGAGTAGGGGCACAAGAAAGGCCTGAGCACTGTCCGGAATCATGTGAGCCACTGCCTGATGGGTTTTCTCTGCGTTACTGTCGATGGTTTTCCGAATATAGCCGGAAGAATGCAGGTCATAAAAACGAAATGAAGCGGATGCCAGTCCTTCAATCCCTTTCTTCCGGAGATTCGTCTCCAGGCGGAAGGCAAAGATGTGGGATAAGACACCGGAAAAGAGATAGCAAAGTCCTGCCAGGGTAAGGGCAAGAACAATTTTCAGACTCATGGCGTAGCTCTGTCCTTCATCTCGGAAAAGGATGAGGTTTTCCAGAAAGAAGTAGAGGAGCATATAGGCGTAGACCAGAATCACTCCGGAAAGAAGGGAAGTCAGGATAGAAAGGATTCCCGGCACGATTTTTTCCGGAACGTAGTGAAATACTTTTTTGTAAACGTTCATGGGTGCCTCCTAAAGATTGTTAGTAGAACTATTAGTAAATACTATAGGCAGATGCTATTAGTAGAAACTATTAGTAGAAACTATATAAAATTATTAAAT
>CAUSUG010000230.1:0-3423 GCA_963534765.1 uncultured Oribacterium sp. | reverse complement strand
GAATCCAAGATTGACTCTGTTTTGTAAGAAGCAGTTTTTATTTTTCGATTTATAATACAGAAGTAAAAGCTAGAAATCAAAACTTAGCGAATCGAAAATTTTATTGTTAAAAATAGATTGTTAACAAGGGAACCATTGAAGAATCCTAAGAAAAAGAATGAAACAGGAAGAATCGAAAAATGTAGAAAGAAATATAAAAGGAGAAAAAATGAAAAAGAATCTTTTAAAGCATACACTGTTTATCGCAGTATTATCCGCTCTATCCATTACCGCCTGCGCCGGAAAAACGGCAAAGGAAAGTAGCATAGTGAGTCCCACGGAAGCCGTAAAAGAAAACAGTTCCGCAAATCCCAGTGACGCAAAGAAAGAAAGCAATAATGCCGATTCCATCGAAACAGAAAAAGAAAGTAGTGCTCCGAAGCCTACAGAATCCGGAGCAACAAAAGAAAAGGAACAGGCTGAAAACAATTCCGATGCCCCACTCGTAGGAGCTTATAACACGAATCTTGTAAGCTTTTCTATAAAGGATAACCCGGATGCCATGAATGCCTTTGAAGCGGCATTTCCAAATGGCTATAACTATACCCATTATGAGCCCATAGCCCTGCTGGGCACCCAAGTGGTTTCCGGCACAAACTACCTTTACCTATGTAAGAGTACTTGGACGGATTATCAGGAAAATGTCTCCTTTGTACTTTTACAGATTTATCAGGACCTTTCCGGAAAGTCCCAGGTTGTGGGAAGCGCCATTCTCTTTCCTACAGAAGAATCTAGAGAGGAAGGAGAAGATTACATTGACAATACCGGCTCCTATCTCCCGGAAAATATTCCGGCAATTCAAAATGCCTTTGAAGAAGCCGTATCGGATGACGAAAATGCCTACTATATTCCCCTAGCCTATATCGGAAAGCACACTCAGGAAGGCAAGTCCGAAGAAGACGTGATATTTGCCGCCAAGGATCCTAGGGGAACAGACGCTAAAATAAGCTATGAGCTCTTTTACATCACAAAAGATAAGGACGGAAAGGCAAAGCTGGTAAAGACGGAGGATGTTGTATTTCCGGATTTTTAAAATTGGAAAAGCTTTTTACAGCTCCTCCGGATGGCTCTTAAAATACTGACGGAAATGTTCTTTTACCTCTGTCATATCTGTTACCGCTTCCAGGGTTCCCACATAGTTCTGCTCCTTGTCCCGAACGGCCATGTAGCGCACCAGGAAGGGCTTTCCGCCTTTCTCCATCCAGATAGGCACTTCATCTTCCTTTCCATCCCGGAAGTTTCCGATAATCATACGCACCATAGGTTCCACTTTGGGAGGATGGCAGGAAAATACTTCCCGGTCAATGGCCATTTGCGGGCGTTTAAAGACCTTTGGCCCTTCATTAAAGAAACGATTGATATTGTCCTTATCCACGAAGGTAATCTCCACAGGAAGGGTATTCAACATGGCAATAAGCTCATTTTTCTTTAAATGTCCTCCAGGCATGATGATTTCTCCATCGCTTGCAGACGGGGACTCTCCACTGTGCCCGGATTTCCCTTCCAGCGATTCTACCCTGCGAAGCAGATCCTCCAGCATTTTTCCGGCACCCTGAGGAAGTTCTGCATGAAAATCTCCGGAATGTTCTTCAGAAGCTTCTTTCCCGGATTTTTCTCGTTCTGATTCTCCTGCAGCTTCGACTGCTCTCCACTTTTCCGGAGTATTGCCGTTTTCTTCCGCTTCCTTCCAAGTTGCATTTTCAACGGAAAAACAAGCTTCATAGTCTTTGGAATCGAAGTAAATCTGTATCCACTCCTCTTTTTGAAATTGCAGGGCGCACATGGGGAAGAGAATATTTTCCTCCTTATAAATCATCTCCTCCATACGGTTTCGTACAGCAAGATAATTCTTTAAGAAAAAGCTGTTTAGGATACTTTCCGCAATCTCTGCCTTACTCCTAATATACTCTTCTTCCTCATCATCCAAGTCTTCTCCGGTGTTCTTGAGCGCTCTCACGCCCTTACTCTTCTCGCTAAGCTCTCTGTTCAGTTCTCCCAGAGTATCCCGAATCTCATCATCCACTGTCCACATGACTTGAGAAGGCCCGGAAATGTCGTATTTCACTTTTAAAAGCGGATAGAGAAGGTCTCCCTTCTTCGCATAGTGCACGGTAAAGGAACGGAGTTTTGCAAGCTCCTCTGAAAATGCTGCAAGCAAAGCTTCCCAATCCGGCGTCTCTTTTGCTCCCTCTGCTCCTTGTGCTCCTTTTACTCCTTCTGCTCCTTCTGCTTTTTCTGCTTTATTTTTTCCGCCGGCTTTTCCGGAAAGGTTCTCTACTAAGCTTTCCCATCTTTCCTTCGTATTCTCCAAATACTGCCCGAGAGCCTCATTTTCCTTCGTGAATGTGGAAAGAGGATGACCGGGAATCTGAATCAATGCATCCGCCTCTAGGCTTTTATTGATGTAGTTTTTCTCCTCTTTCCCTGCCTGATTCTTTAAAGAAGCCTGAACGGCTCTTTCCGCATTGGCAATCTTCTCTTCCCTAGTATCTCCATGGAAAAGAGCAGAATGCACATCACAAAGTTTTTGTACTTTCGAAAGAGGCATACCGGACTCCATGAGCCCCTGCTCCGCCCTCATGATTTCCGCGGGATCCACGTCCTTAAAATCCCGAACAAAATCTGCACGCACAGACTCCAAATCCTCCCCCTCCGACAGACGATCCAAAAGCGAACGCAAGGCTTCTGCACGATCTTCCGGAGCTTTCGCTGTTTGAGCCGCCTCAGCTGCCAGAGCTGCCTGGACTGTCTGATCTGCATCATCTGAATCAGCAGGAAGTGACTTTCCTCCATCCGTAATCTCAAAACCCTTTTCCCGGAATGCACGAACAATCTTCTCCATAGGAATCTTCTTCATCTGAGAACCCTTCTTCAGATTCATAATCCGACCAACAGAAGCCAGCATGGCAGGATTTTTAATTTCCGTGAATCCTAAATCAGCCATGATGTCGGCAACTTCCGGATACTCCTTTACAAGGGATGCTACACTTTTATCCAAATCCAAAATCTTATCCATTTTCTTCTCCTTCCAATTCCGCTGATTTCTTCTGACAATCATAGGGCAGGTTTACTTTTTTACTTGCCGGAGAGAGTCAGAACATTTTTTACGATATTAGTCTGCTGGGTATACTATGTTTCTTGTTAGTACATTCTAATTATCATTTAAAAAGAAAATGATTTTGTTGCTTATGCAACAAATGCATTAGTGTTATCTTTTTTCAGTGGAAAATAAAAGTTTTAATGGAAAAAATATTTTCTCTGTGATGCTTCCATCCTCATGGGCGTCCATAAAGCATTTCGTAGACTCTTCCTTTTCTATATATCTACAATTTTCCCCTTATCCTCATACCAAAATACAAGTTTTCTGGTATCCACGATAAACTC
>CAUSUG010000229.1:0-3424 GCA_963534765.1 uncultured Oribacterium sp. | reverse complement strand
GGGCTCGGAGATGTGTATAAGAGACAGTTGCAACTTACTGCAACTTAGCGCAACTTAAATTTCCGCTCTGTACTCTTCAAAAACCCTTATTTTATGCGGTTCTCGGTTTTTTAAATTGAGAAATTTTATCGTTTTTGCAACTTACTGCAACTTAGCGCAACTTAAATTCCGTAATACTCCAAATCTCTGTTACAAGACCTATGTCATCAACAGCTTCTATAATTTATTTCTATTTTTAATCAAAAACCCTGTATTTCCCATGGTTTTGATACAAAATAGAAATAAGCTATAAAGCAAAAAAAACCTACAGGTTTCCCTGTAGGTCTTGAAAATTTCACTTATGCGCCGAACTGTAATCCGTCTAACTTCACGCCGGGGCCCATGGTAGAAGTCAAGGTAATGGACTTCAGGTAGGTTCCCTTTAAGGAAGATGGACGAGCCTTTACGATGGCTGCCATTAATGCATCCAGGTTGGACTTTAACTGCTCCTCGGAGAAGGAAGCCTTTCCAACAGGAACGTGGATGATGTTTGCCTTGTCCAGTCTGTACTCAACCTTACCGGCCTTAGTATCAGCGATAGCCTTAGCTACATCCATAGTAACGGTTCCAAGCTTTGGGTTTGGCATTAAGCCCTTAGGTCCAAGCAAACGTCCGATACGTCCAACTACACCCATCATATCAGGAGTTGCAATAACTACATCGTAGTCGAACCAACCGTCCTGAATTCTTGGTACAAGGTCATCTGCACCAACAAAATCTGCGCCTGCAGCCAAAGCCTCATCAGCCTTAGCGTCCTTAGCGAATACCAAGATACGAACGTTCTTACCGGTTCCTGCAGGAAGAACTACAGAACCACGAACCTGCTGGTCAGCGTGACGTCCGTCACAACCGGTTCTGATGTGTAACTCTACAGTCTCATCGAACTTAGCAGTTGCATTCTTCTTTACCAACTGAATTGCATCCAACTCAGCGTACTTAACCTGTCTATCTACAGCCTTTGCCACTTCGGCATATCTCTTTCCCTGTTTCATGAATCAAAGCCTCCTTCTTTTACTCTTCTACCTTGACACCCATAGATCTGCAGGTACCTGCGATCATGGACATTGCAGTTTCTAATGATGCAGCGTTTAAGTCTTTCATCTTAGTCTCGGCAATCTTCTGAAGGTCGGCCTTGGAGATAGTAGCAACTTTATTCTTATTTGGCTCGCCGGATCCCTTCTGCAGCTTACAAGCTTTCTTAATGAGAACAGCAGCCGGAGGAGTCTTTGTAATAAAGCTGAAACTTCTATCTGCGTAAACGGTAATAACAACAGGAATGATCATGTCCCCTTCGTTAGCAGTTCTAGCATTGAACTCCTTAGTGAAGGCAACGATGTTAACCCCGTGCTGTCCTAATGCAGGTCCAACGGGGGGTGCTGGAGTTGCTTTTCCAGCGGGAATCTGTAACTTAATGTATCCTTCTACTTTCTTTGCCATATAGGCACCTCCTTGTGGTAATTGCGGGTAAACCCTCCCACGAGCTTGCTTTGCAAGCGGTGGCTAAATGTACTCCATGGGATAAAATCCCTCGGGTATTACCAAATCTTATCTTAACTTCTGTACTTCACCATAGGAAAGCTCCACAGGGGTATCCCTACCGAACATTTCCACGTTAATGGTGACGGTCTTCTTCTGGTCATTGATTTCTGTAATGACACCAACGGTATCCTTCCAAGCACCGGAGACTACGCTTACGGTGTCTCCCTCTGCAAAGTCAACCAAAACTTCAGACTTTCTATAGCCTAAGGTCAGGATTTCTTCCTCAGAAAGGGGGACCGGCTTCGATCCGGGACCGACGAATCCGGTAACGCCTCTGGTATTTCTTACCACATACCAGGTTTCATCGTTCATCACCATGTTCACCAGAACATATCCCGGGAACATCTTCTTGTCGGTTTTCTTCTCTACGCCATTCTTTACTTCAATAACCGGCTGCATGGGAACGCTGACCTCTAAAATCACATCTTGAAGACCACGGTTGTCAATGGTCTTCTCTAAGTCCATCTTCACCTTGTTCTCATAGCCGGAGTAGGTATGGGCTACATACCAACGGGCTTCTGTGTTCTTCTCTGCCATATTCCCACCTTTACTTTACAAGAATCAATCCAAGACCCCACTTCATAGCAATGTCTAAACCTGTAATCAAAAGGCCTACCAACACACTAAGAACGATGGTTGCAACAGAGTGCTTAATCACTTCCTGACGTGTGGGGAAAACAATCTTCTTAAATTCAGATTTTAACCCTGCAATGAATCCGGCTCCTCCGGATTTCTTTTCATCTTGCATTACTTTGTCTCCTTATGCAGCGTGTGCTTCTTACAGAACTTGCAAAACTTTGTTACTTCCATACGCTCCGGATGAAGCTTCTTCTCTTTGGTAATAAAGTAGTTTCTCTGCTTACATTCTGTACATGCTAATATAATCTTTGTACGCACGGCTTTCACCTCCAATGATTTTTAACTTCGCATGACTACGAAATTAGTGCATAAAAAATAGGGCGTTGCCCCAAGTTCTGCTATAGGATAGCATGGAGACTCGCCCTATGTCAAGGCATTTCGATGTTCTAAGCGCTTTATTTTCGATGTTCTAAGCGCTTTATTTTTCTATTGTCCTATTCCTCGCCCTTTAATTGCACCTCTGTCTTATAGTGCTTTGTGGACTTTAAGAACTTCCCGAAAAGGTCTGAGGTTTTTACCTTCAAGGTGGCAATGTTATGGCAGGGATGGGCACAGAGATATTCCTCCTTCATCAAATCCTTATCCACCAAAAGCTCTACCAGATCCTCTTTATCATGAATGAGTCCGAAAATGGAGGAAGAACCCGGTGTACATCCTAAGACCTCTTCCATCTCCTCCGGTTCTGCAAAGGAAAGACGAGACACCCCAAGCTGTGCGGAAAGCTCCTTGGTTTTAAAGGGCTTATCTCCCGGCATCAGGAGCAAATAGTAATAGCTATGCTTACTGTTGGTTAAAAACAGGTTCTTAAAAACCTTAGCTCCCAAAGCTTCTTCGATGGGAATACAATCTTCCATGGTATGCGCCTCAGGATGGTCTACTCTCTCATAGGCAATTCCCTGCTTGTCCAGATAATCGTAAACCGCAAGCTCCTTCTTGCTTCTGCCTTCATTCTGTGCCGGTCTTCCTTTTTCTACTTGTAATGCCATTGGACTTTTCCTCCATTTTCTTTCATTGTTCGGGTTTTCGTTTCAACACTTCTCAAGTTTCTTAAGCTACTTTTTTTATCTAACCCCTAGGATAGATTGATAATTTCTTAACTACTATACCATAGAATAAGGAAAATGTTTTAAAGTTCTTCCGATTTACAGAGATATCAAAAATGAAAAACTAAATTCTACTCATTGACCTCTCGGTAGATTTTACTTCT
>CAUSUG010000228.1:0-3428 GCA_963534765.1 uncultured Oribacterium sp. | reverse complement strand
GCTATAATCATTGGGACATTTTGTATACAGTTTTTATAAAGAATGTAATGGAGTTACCGGAAAGGACAGGATGGAAATGCTCCCCACTACTTTTAGCTCTTACGATAGGCAGAAGTATTGAAATGCATTGCTTTATAAGAGATTAGGAGAACGAGAATGAAGGCTTTTTTACAAAGGAAGAACATTGAGATTTCCCTGAAGCGCTATGGTATTGATGCCTTATCCGCGATGGCTCAGGGCTTGTTTTGTTCCCTCTTAATCGGAACAATTTTAAATACCTTGGGGCAGAGGCTGGGGATATCCGCATTAACCAGGGTGGTTGCCACCATTGGCGGTGTGGATTATACCGTAGGGGCAATGGCTTCCGCTATGAGTGGCCCGGCCATGGCAACAGCTATTGCCTATGCTTTGCAGGCGCCTCCTTTGGTGCTTTTCTCCCTGATTACGGTAGGCTTTGCCTCCAACGCTCTAGGAGGTGCAGGTGGCCCCTTGGCGGTACTTTTTGTGGCTATCCTTTCCACAGAAATCGGAAAAGCTGTTTCCAAGGAAACAAAGGTTGATATTTTGGTGACGCCTCTTGTGACCATTGGCTCAGGAATGCTCTTTTCGGCAGTCTTGGCGCCGGTAATCGGAAAGGCGGCGATTCAGGTGGGAAGCCTGATAATGTGGGCGACAGAGCTACAGCCTTTCTTTATGGGCATTTTGGTATCCGCCTTGGTTGGTATTGCTTTGACACTCCCCATTTCCTCCGCGGCGATTTGTGCGGCTCTTGGACTTACCGGACTTGCAGGAGGTGCTGCAGTGGCAGGCTGTTGTGCCCAGATGGTGGGCTTTGCCGTCATTTCCTTTAAGGAAAATGGTGTTTCCGGTCTGGTTTCACAGGGACTGGGTACTTCCATGCTGCAAATGGGAAATATTGTGAAAAATCCCCGGATTTGGATTCCGGCCACCATTGCCTCTATGATTACAGGACCACTGGCAACCTGTCTCTTCCATTTTGAAAATAACGGTCCTGCGGTTGCCTCCGGTATGGGAACCTGCGGTTTGGTTGGCCCTATCGGCGTTTACACCGGCTGGCTGAAGGGTATAGAAGAGGGAAGTAAAACGGCGGTAACGGCTACCGACTGGCTTTCTCTTTTGCTTTTATGCTTTATTCTTCCGGCAATATTTTCTTTGCTTTGCTCTGCTTTTTGTCGGAAAATGAAGTGGATCAAAGAGGGAGATATGAAGCTTTCTTCCTAAAGCGAAGCTGTAATGTAAGAACTTGTAAGAAATTTTCTATGGCTTTTTTGTAAAGAACTGAGTATAGTTGGACAGGTCAAAGGCTTTAATTCTTAAAGAATAAGCCAAAAGATAGTCAAGAATATTTGCAACTGTGCAATGCAATAAAGTAAAAGCAGCAAAGCAGCAAAGCAGCAAAGCAACGAAGCAGCAAAGCAGCAAAGCAACGAAGCAGCGAAGCAGCGAAGCAGCAAAGCAGCAATGCAAAAAAGCAACAAAGCACAAAGCAAGTATGTCAGTTCAAGGAGAGGAAAATGGCTTTACAAGGAAAAACAAAGAATGTAGCCATGTTTATGTTAAGCATGGCATTTACGGCGCTTTTTTCCACGGGAGCTTTCGCTTATAATCTTTCGGCGAAGGTAAAGGACGTGGAGATTACAGACAACAGGCAGGAGATTCAGTTGCAAATGGATGCAACAGGAGATAGTAGTGGTACCGACGGATCGGTTTACATTTTCGAAATCAAGCCTTATCAGACAGACCTTGGCGGTCGTACCGATTTCATTACCAAGGGAAGCCTTGGGGAAAACCAGAAGTTTAATTTCCCCTTGTATGCAGGTCCCGGAGAGCTTCGTCTTTACAGTGCCTTCGTGCCGGCGGTAAAGGTGGGAAGCCGTTATGAAATGATTGCGGATAGAAGATATATTGAGAATCCCGAGGTGGTTGCGGAGAATCAAAGTCCTGCATTAAATCCGGGCAAGAAGGGACTTCGTGTAGATCCTAATATCTTGGATGATGCTTTGAGCCTGAACATTAAGCATGCGGGTGTGGATATTCCTACCCAGCGTTTCTTCGGACAGGGAATTTCCTATTCCTACGAGGGAAAGACCTTCCAGATCAACAAAGAGCTGATTGACCAGCTGGATGGAGAGGTGAAGCGCCTCAGTGATTCCGGAGTAGCGGTCACCGCCATTTTGCTGAACGCATGGAACAATACCGTACCTGAGCTGAATCCTATCGGCGTGAAGGAGCTTCCAAAGGAGCAGGCGGTTTACTATGGCTTTAACGTAGAGTCCGAGCAGGGCTTTAGAGCGGTAAAGGCTATGGCTTCCTTCTTGGCAAAGCGTTATAACGGCCAGAACGGTCACGGTAAGATTACCAACTGGGTAGTGGGAAATGAGATTAACAACCAGTATTGGAACTATGAGGGAGACTATGATGTTTCCACTTATACCAAGAAATTCCAGCGTGCCTTCCGTGTTTTTTATACCGCGATGAAGTCCGTTTCCGCCAACGACAACATTATGTTTTCTTTGGATCACTACTGGAACATGTTCCCTGAGGCGGCTCCTGTGGGAAAATATAAGGGAAAAGATGTAGTCTTGGCCTTCCATCATTTTGATAATCTGGAGGGACATATGGACTTCGGTCTGGCATTGCACCCCTATCCATATCCTATTTCCTCCCCGGCCTTCTGGGATGATGATAAGACTGGAAAGGTTAACGATACCATTGATTCTCCCATTATCAACTTTAAGAATCTTCATGTGATTACCGACTTTATGCAGTTGGACAGCATGAAGAATAAGAAGGGAGAGGTTCGAAAGATTTTCCTTACCGAGGAAGGTTTCACCAGTATTCAAAAGGGACAGGATAAGTCGGATGAGCAGGCTGCAGCAGTAGCTTACTCCTACTATATTGTAGATAACAATCCGTATATTTCCGCGTATCTCATGAGTCGTCAGGAGGATTCCGATGATGAGGTAAAGCACGGACTGGCTTTCGGACTTTCCAGTATCGTGAACCATCAGTTGGTACATAAGAAGGCGCACAGTGTCTTTAAGTATATTGACGATGCCAGCGCAACAGAGGGAACGGCAGACTTTGCCAGAGCCATTATCGGTATCGATTCTTGGGATCAGCTAATTCCAAATTTCCGTTTCCCGGGAAGATAAAGAATTGAAAATAAAAAAGGACTGTAGAAAATCAATAAAGCTTTCTACGCAATATAGGTCTGAAACGGGGCACGCTCTCGCTAGCTTCGCCACGTATCGGATACTAAGCGAAAAACTGCGTTTTACTTGTTTTTCGCAAGTATCGGGCTCAGACTACCCCCGAATTCAGGCCTATATTGCTAAGAAAGCATCTTATAGCTTTTGATTTTTACAGTTCTTTTTTAGTATCTAGCGTAAAGTATGGATTTAGTA
>CAUSUG010000227.1:0-3447 GCA_963534765.1 uncultured Oribacterium sp. | reverse complement strand
AAACTATGTGCAGATTATTGTAGGCTGTTTTATAACGGCATTTTCCGTAAACTGCATTTTGGTGCCGAATAAGCTGTCCACCAGCGGAGTAACAGGATTGTCTCAGATGGCGGAACGTTTTATCGGGATTCGCTACACCTATATTTATTACTTTTTCAGTATTACCATACTGATTTTAGCTTTTATTTTTCTGAAACGAGAAGAGTTTATGAAGATTATCTTCGTTTCTTTTCTCTATCCTACTTTATTGGTGCTTACGGGAATGTTTGACTTTGTCTTCGTGCAAGGAGAAATGTTTTTGGTATGTATTTATTTCTCTTTGTTTTACGGTGTGGGATCCGGCTTGGTTCTTCGGGCGGGGGTAACCTTCGGCGGAACAGATACTGTTGCCAGAATCTTGAATCGAAAGGTCTTTAAAGGCGTTCCCTTAAGTAAAGTCATGCTTTTCTTAGACGGTTCCATTTTGATTTCTCTGGGATTTGTTTTCGGAAAAGACATTGCCCTTTATGCTTTGGTCAACCATGTGATTTGTATTTACATTATGGACTATATGCTTTTCGGTTTCCGTCAAAAGCTTTATAAGGTCACCATTATTCCATTTATCAAAGATGATACGGAAGACATTACCAAGTATATTTTGGGGCTTGGCCGTGGAGTTACCCAAACAAGAGTTGTGGGAGCCTATACCAAGGAAGAAAAGACTATGCTTTCCTCCATTTGTTCTCCCAGACAGTCGGCTATGATTCGTAAGTATCTTGCGGAGCATTTTCCAAAAGCCTTTATGGAGGTAGCACCGATTGTAACGGTATATGGTATCGGAGAACGATTTGTTCGAATCAAAGGGGAAGATTAAAAAGGCGCTGTAAAATTAAAATACATTTTCTAAGCAATATAGGTCTGAATTGGGCTCGCTAGCCTCACTCTGCGCACTGAAGGACTGCACTCGCTTCAATTATTGATTTTACAGCCTTTTACTTCGCCAGTCTTTCGCAAGCATCAGGCTCAGACTGCCCCAAATTCAGACCTATATTGCCGAAAATCTCCTTACTATTTTGATTCTTTACAGCTCCCTTTTTAATCCTACCCATTCGAGATGGTTTTGTGCTAAGAGATATAAAAGGGCTTGTAAAATAGAAGAACAGCGTATATGCATAATAGGTCTGAAACCGGGGTAATCTGAGCGTGCCCCGGTTTTAGACCTATTAGTGCATATACAAAAGCTTGATTATTTTACAGCGCCTTTTTGTGTTGGGTGTACTTTTGATGTTCCCTTAATACAAAGGCAAGCCATGGGAAGAGTATATAACCGAAAACCATAGCAAAGATGGCATAGAAGTTCGGCTCTACAAATCCGTCTTTGACATTGCTGAACTGTCCAACCCAGTTAAATTGACTGAGAAGGAAAAGGGTTAAGAGAATCGCCAGGATGGGTAATGGAACATCCAGGATAAAGCTTTTGATGGGCTTTTCGATAATTTCTCCCTTTTGTTTACCGTAGTAAAAGCATAGTACAGCCAAAGGTACCAAAAGGAATTGTACGAATCGAGCAATAGAGCTGATAATCATAATGCCTTTCATGTCATAGTGGAAGGCCATAGGAATCATAATTGCCCACAGAATGCTGAATACAAATGCGGCATAGGGGAAGCCTCCCGCAGTTCTCTTAGTGAAAACACGATTTACCTGTCCGTCCTTAGCCATTGCCTCCAAAAGTCTTGGAGTATGGAAGGAAGCGGCAATATTAATACCGAACATGGAAACAAAGGCACCTAAAACGATGGCGTTTTGTAATACGGGATTTTTAAAAATGTCGGCTAAAACTACAACATTGCTTGAGCTTAGCAGGGCTATAGGGTTAAGTCTCATGGATACAAAAATGATTCCCAAATAAATAGCGGCAATCATGAAAATGGATAAGGGCAATGCTTTTGGAAGATTTTTTTCCGGCTTCTCCATATCGGAGGATCCGCTGGCTACACCTTCAAAGCCGGTAAAGGCATAAAAGGCTGCTACAATAGCTGTAACAAAGGATTTACTGCTTAAAGCAGGAACGGTGTTGCTGCTGTTTCCGGGCACCAGCAGGGACAGGTCTGCAGTTTGTTTATGCTGTAATACGAAGAAAATTCCTGCCAGAATCGTCAGAGATAAGGCCAATACCTTTCCTAATGTAGATATGTTGGAAACAAATTCCAGAACCTTAAGTCCGAACAAATTAATGATAAATAGGACCAGCATCAAAAGAATAAAGCCTACTGTTACCAAAGCAAAGCTATTGGTGTCCATACCGAAAATCTGCAGGACGGTTTTTACTACGCCGGTGGCCATCACGCCCCAGGCAATGCTGGCGGAAACGAATCGGGTGATTCCGATATAAAGTCCGGCATTATCACCGAAGGCTGCTTCTACATAAGCATAGGCGGCTCCGCTCTTCACCACATAGCGGGAGGCGGAAGCGAAGCTTAAGGCTAAAATTACGGCGAAGCCTGCAGCGCAGAGATAAGCAAGCGGCGCATAGGAGCCTACCTGTTTTACAACAGAACCGGGTGATAGAAAGATTCCGGTTCCGATAATGGAATTAATCGTTAATAATACGATGGACCAAAAGCCCAACTTTTGCGATTTACTCATTTGAACTCCTTTAATTTAATAGAAGACCCGAAATATTTCGGGTCGACTTTTCCCGGGATTTGACAGATAAATTCTAAGCTTTTCCATTCAAATTGTGATATTCCTTACAGGCTTCCACCAGGGCAAGGAATATTTTTTGAATATCTTCGTACTTTGCCTGTAACATTTCCGGATGGAATTGGACACCGATGCCGAAGGGGTAATCCTTTAATTCAATGGCTTCAATTACATCATCCAAGGCTCTTCCGGAAACGCTTAAACTTGCAGGAACCTCCTTAATCGCCTGGTGGTGAAAGCTGTTGATACGAATCTCTTCCTTAGCTAAAATCTTAGCCAGTCGGCTGCCGGATTCTATTTTCATGCTATGGGTAGGAATAGAAGGTCCATGTCCCTGAGAATGCTTAAAGCTTTCCGTAGCCTTTAAGGAAAGATCCTGGTAAAGACTTCCTCCCTCTGCCACATTCATTAACTGATATCCGCGGCAGATTCCCAAAATGGGAAGCTTTTTCTCTTTCGCCAGACGATAGAGTAGAAAGTCAAATTCATCTCTTTCGGGACAGATTCCCTGTAGCTTTGCATGGGGCTCCTCTCCGTAACGGTAGGGAGCAATATCCTGTCCCCCTGAAAAAATAATGCCGTCAACAAGCTCTAAGCTAGCTCGCAGATTTTCCTCGCAATCCTCCATGGGAATCATAAGTGGTACTGCTCCTGCATCAATTACGGCAGAAACATAGTCCTTATTCACATAAATTCTTTCATAACCGGGGAATTCACCCCCCTGATCCACAAGCACACTGGTGGAAATACCGATTACTGGTT
>CAUSUG010000226.1:0-3448 GCA_963534765.1 uncultured Oribacterium sp. | reverse complement strand
GGATTACTATGTTGGAAGTTGGAACAAAGGCACCGGATTTTACATTGCCGGATCAGAATGGAAACATGCACTCTCTGTCAGAGTACAGAGGAAAGAAGGTCATTTTATACTTCTACCCAAAGGACAATACCGCCGGTTGCACAAAGCAGGCTTGCGGCTTTGCAGAACGATATCCCCGGTTTATGGAAAAAGGTGCCGTAGTTTTGGGAATCAGTAAGGACAGCGTGGCTTCCCACAAGAAGTTTGAAGAGAAATACGGACTGCCCTTTACTCTTCTTGCGGATCCGGAGCTGGTGGCAATTCAGGCCTATGATGTATGGCAGGAGAAAAAGAACTACGGTAAGACCTATATGGGCGTGGTTCGTACCACTTATTTGATTGATGAAAATGGTAAGATTGTAAAGGCATTTGACAAGGTAAAGGCGGCGGATAACCCCGAGCAGATGCTGGGAGAATTGGGATAGTAAGTATCGGGCTCAGACTACCCCATATTCAGACCTATATTGCCGAAAATTTCTCTATTATTTTGATTTTTGCAGCTCTCTTTTGTTGCCTTTTAAAGGAAATCCCTAATGCCTACCAGTTGCAAGTTTCCACATGTTTTTTGCTACGTTTTTTGACAATGATTTCTGATATTTCCGTATTATCGGCATTTGTCTTAATAAGAATCCAATCATCAAAATACTTGTAGACATAGGGATATCTTTCAAATAGTTTGTAGCTTGAGGCTAGTCCGTCTTCGCTAATTTCCCCCAGGATTGTTTCTGCATCATAGCCTTTATTTTTCAGAAAGTCTGCAAATGCAGAATCATATTTTTGATAATCTTGCAATATAAAGCTGACCACCTTAGCCTCGACTTCGTCTCGAAAATCAAATTCATAATCATCTTCGTCAAGCCTGTTTTTTATTAGTTCTAAGGGCATTTTGATTCTGAAAGGACCGGGAATAACATAGTACCACCTATGGTCTATATCATAAAAATAGCCATAATCGACAAAATCCAATTCACTGAATATTTCCCTTTCCGTATTGCCTTCGGAAAAGGTCTCTCCGGTAGGGGAATGGGTATCAAACCATCCATATCCGCCATTTTCACTACCTATCTGTCCAATTAAAGCGGTTGCTCCCAGTGAGAAAAGATATTCTACATCCTTTGGAGATTGATACCACCAGAGAAGTCTGTTCCCGATATTTTTAAAATATCCTCCGTTTCCGCTCCATCCATATTGCACGTGTCCATTTTTAAGTCTTCTGGCAATAATACTGGTATCTCCCATTGCTTCTTCCTCCTTTCAAACTTATTAGTAAAATTACTGAATGTATCGCAAAATATTACATTACTGCACTGCTCTATAGCGAGTGGTAAGGCTTCCGCCCAGTTTTATAATCTGCCCCCGATCCACCATGGTTTTTAGAATGCGGCCCGCAGTAGACTGGCTGACTTCCAATAGCTCTTGCACTTCCTTTCTGGTGATTTCTTTTTGTCTGGAAAGGACTTGCAGGATTTGCTCCTCAGCGGAGGGCAGGGTAGAAGAGGATGCGACAGAACAAGGAGCTACAGAATAGATGACACTATCCTCTTTTACGACTTGTCCTGCATTGGTATTGGGAAGAACGATTTTAAAGGCATTATTGCTACAGATAATGGAGGGCTGTTTCGATTTTCCAAAGTAGCTGTCCATGATTTTTTTTATGCCGGTTCCATAGGCTTCTATTAATTGCAAACGATAGAAAATATTGGCAAGATGGGGGTTTCGGCAAACGGAAATCCCTAACTTGATATCCGCAAGTTCCAATCCTGTGGGTAGACCGCCAAGAGTGACAAACTCCATATGATCCGGATAAATACTGATAAGGGTAGCGGCATGGAAGGCGTAGTCTCGGTGTATCAAGGAATTGAGCAGTGCCTCCCGGACGGCCACTTCCGGATAGTCCCGATTATCAATCCGCAGTAATTTATCAAAGCTTGCATGCACTTGGTTGTGAAGGTCGATATAGTCGTATACATCATGAAGCTGTTGCATAAGAGAACCGGAAAACTCTCTACGATCTTTAAAGACAGTTTCCGTACCACCCTCAAAAACGGCAACTTTAATAGAGTAGGGACATTGATCGGAAAATAATAGGGCAAGATTTGTATAAAGCTTGTCGGCGGACTGCATGTGGAGTGTTTGCATTTGGGCCTGTGCGAAAGGAAGCTTACGCGTTTTAAATTCCTGCTTTAGGGCATCAAAGCTTAAGGCTTGATTTAGGGAACGCATCTCTTCGAAACTGTCACCATCTGTTTCCTTAATCATTTGCCGGATGGCAGTATCGCTTGCAGGAACGGAAGAATATCCCTGCCTTACATAGACTCCTTCAGGCCGTAGTCCTTTTTTGGCTAGATAGTACGGACGGTTGGTCCCTCTTTGGATATGGACTGCGATAACGGATTTTCCCTCCAGCTCCAGTGTCTCATAGTGGATGAACATGGTGACATCCGGCTTAACACTGTCTCTGACCATGTTGGAGATTTGTGACGCGGAGTCATCTGCATTTTCTACGCCAATAATTTCTCCTTGATCTGTTATACCAACATAGATAGTCCCCCCGTTGCAGTTGGCAAAAGCAATAATTTCTTTCTTGATATCATCTTGTACGATTGATTTTAGTTCGACAGTTTCTGATTCTTGAAATTTCATTTCATCACCTTAGGATTTTATCTTTGTTTCCTCATATGCTAATCATTCTCTTAATTCTGTTCTTGCTAATCATTCTAATCACTCTAACCATATTTGTCAATAAGAGTGATTAGAATATGCTATTTCGTGTCTTTCTTATCGCAACCTTGTTTTTTCACAAGGGAAATGACCGCTGCCTATTAGTGGTAAGAGCCTTATTTTTTGAAAGACAGGGAAACTTGCTCCAGAAATTTATTGGCGATTGGTGTGAAGGTCTGATATTTATTCCAAATAAGATAGAGCTTGGTTTCGCATTTAGGAGACAAGGGAATAAAGGTCAAATCACTTTCCTTAGAGCAGTTAATGAGGTTTTTAAAGCTAAGAAGGATGCCAAGACCTTCTGCAGCGAACATAGATCCGTTATATGACAATCGAAATGAACCCTCCAGGTGAAGATGAGAGAAATTCTCCTTTGCCCAGGAGGGTATTTCATTTGCCCAGCTTTGATCGGAGCAAAATAGGGCTTGTCCGATTAAATCTTCTGCTTGGATATAACGTTTATTTGCCAATTTATGGTCTTTACGCATAATTGCTCCCCAGAGGTCTGTTCCGGGAAAGGGGAGATAGTTGAACTTGTTGATATCGGGAGTTTCGCAAATCACTGCAAAATCTAAAAGTCCTTTTTCCAATCTTTCACTTACCTGCTCTGTATCACCACTGCTCAGTCAGGCTAAGCTAGCGAGAGCGTGCCCCAAATTTAGACCTATATTGCTTAGAAAACTATTTT
>CAUSUG010000225.1:0-3450 GCA_963534765.1 uncultured Oribacterium sp. | reverse complement strand
GAAAGCAAGCAAAGCGAAGCTTGAAGTTAGTACTGCTACGAAGGCGAGGTTAGCGAGAGCGTGCCCCATTTATAGACCCACACTGTATCAGAGCAATTTCTCATAACGAGTGCAGTCCTTCACTACACAGGACGAAGATAGTGAGAGCCTATCCCGATTTTAGACCTATATTGCATAGAAGACCATTTTGATTTTTACCGCCCTTTTTAAATCATTGTCTTGACATAGCCCGCCACATTATCCGCGTGGTCGGAAATTCTTTCCAAGTCGGAAATCACATCCAGGAAAATCACACCGGCCTGAGGCACACAGTCCCCGGAGCTTAATCTTAGAATATGGGTCTCTCTCATATCCTCTTCCATCTCATCCACCTGATCCTCCAGATGGGCTGTTCTTACCACTGCATCCAAGTCATTGTTCTCAAAAGCATCAATACTGGCTTCAAAGGACTCCATAACCTTATTGGAAATCTTCTTCAAATCATCCTGACCGATTTCCGAGAAAGAGATACCGTGATCCTGAGCATACTGAGCCTGTTCCGCAATATTTTCCGCATGATCCGCTGCTCTTTCCACATCGGTGATAGTATTGAACATATTGGTCACTTCCAGCTTCTGATTCTCATTTAAAGAAAGGTTTCCGATGTGAATCAGATAGTCCGTCAGAAGCTTCTGCATATTATCAATGATTTTCTCTCTGGCATAAACCTCTTGGATTTCTTCCACCTTCTCTTCCAGTAAGATGCCCATGGCGTGAGAGATATTTACCGCCGTAATTCTGGCCATATTGACAACCTCCGCCTTAGTAGCGGAAATGGCGATGGCAGGGGACTCCAAAATACGCTTATCCAAGTGCTGAATCAGATTCTTCTCCACCTCCGTGTAGTGGTTCGGATTCTCCTCATCCTCCTTATCCTGCTTACTCTCTCTAACCAAAGTTCCGGAAAGATTCACCAGCAAATCTCCAAAGGGGAATAAAACAATGGTGCAGGATACGTTAAATATGGTATGGAAGAGGGAAATTTCTACAGGGCTTAGTTGTCCCTGGAAAAAACTCTTCATTGGAAGACTTAAAAAGAAAATAATAGCTCCGAACAAAATCGCACCGGTCACATTAAAGAGAAGGTGAATTACCGCCGCTCTCTTCGCGGTTCTGGAGGCTCCGGTAGAGGAAAGCATAGCGGTTACACAGGTACCGATGTTTTGTCCTAGAGTGATATAGAAGCCCGCGGCTCTTGGTACCGCACCGGATAAAGCCAAGGTCTGAAGGATGGATACGGAAGCTGCAGAGGACTGGATAATTCCCGTTACCACCGCACCGGTAAGAATACCGAGGATAGGATTGCCTCCCATTACCTGAAAGGCTTTTGCAAAAATAGGAGAATCCGCATAGGGAGACACGGAATCACTCATAAATTCCAAACCGATAAAGATAAAGCCTACACCGATACAGAAATTGGCTACAAGGTCATCTTTACCTTTTTTCCCGAAAAGAAGGCGAAAGGCACCCACTCCGACTAAGAGCGGTGCGAAAAATTCCGGTTTCAGAAAAGCCAGGGAGGAACTGGACACCTGGGTTAAGGAAACCATCCATGCAGTAATGGTGGTTCCGATATTGGCACCCATGATAATGCCGACGGATTGACTAAGATTCAGGATTCCGGCATTTACAAAACCTACCACCATAACCGTGGTTGCAGAGGAGGATTGCACAAGAGCTGTTATGGCTGCTCCTAAAACAACGGCCATCACACGATTTCCCGTTACCAAATTCAGGAACTTGGACATACGGGAGCTGGCGGCTTTTTGCATACCGTCACTCATCACCGTCATACCGTATAGAAACATTCCCAAACCACCAATTAAGCCAAAAAGGCTTCCGATGAATACCATGATTCTTTTTTCTCCCCTTTTCTTTAGACCCGTAAAGAGACCGTTTCCTTCAGCTCTTTCTGTAGTCTATAACCTACCCGACTTCCCTCCTGAGAAATCCTGTAACGTAAAAAAAGCCAGTGTAAAAAACACTTGGCTTAGTATACAAATACTTTCTTAAAAAAACAAGGAATTTCTCTTGAGTCAGGAGAGGGGCAGTGAAAACCCGCACTACAACAAGCCTTGTTCCCAGCTTCCTGCAATGTTTTTCAATGCCATATTCGTTCCTATCTCATTTCCTTATAATTTATCGACCTATTTCAAATTTATATAAGAAGGGCTGTAAAAAACGAGTATCGCACACTACACGTGCGATACTCGTTAAGAATTAAAATAATTTTTACAGCCCCTTCTTGGAAAAATCTTATTCCTCTGCATCTCCAAAGCTATCTGTATAAGGAAGTCCCGCATCCTGCACATCCTGCTTTTCTTCTCCAATGGGATAAGCCAGGAAGGAGTTCTTGTCCCATTGCACTACGCCGATGGAAGTTATTAATCCGCAAATAAAAGTGAAGAACAGCTGTAAACCGAGGTTCTTAAAATAATCTGCCTGCAGATTGGCGGTTTCCACAATAGCCACTACATTTTTGAAGGTAAAAGACAGGCTGAGCTTTGTACCCTCCATGCCGAACATATCCGGTGTAAAATATCGCTGAATCATTAATGCCCAATCCAGACGGTTAATTAAGTACATAGCTGCCAGCATAATAATGGCGGAGATGATAATACCGATCTTTTGAATTCGACCGGCGAAGAACTTATATCCTCCCATAACCAAACCGCCCATGACTACACCGCCAAACCAGCTTACATAGCCCAACTGAGAAATACCGAGAACCACTGCTCCGGCTACCACTGCTCCCAAAAGAGCACCTACTATTCCCAATAAGATACTGCTTGATCCTCTAAGGGCAATCTTCTCCTGCTTTTCCTGAATTGCTCTTTCAATATCTGTATATTCCGCCTTTGTAATAATCTTTACGCCCTGGGCAAAATAGGTGGATACTCCCTGAGTAACGCCGCTGATTTCCGAACAATTCTGAAATCCCCTATCCTGCAGGAATCTGGCCAAAGCCGGTAAAATCTCTTGGAATCTTTTCACTGTACCGTCCTTGGTAAAGGCTCCGCCAAGGGTGAAAACCACACGATAATTTTTCTTGTTCACTCCTATAGTCTTTAAATATTTATTATACTCTTTGATTCCTTCAAAGTCCGCCTTTGTGGGCTTCTCTCCTTTGGTAACGGAAATATTCAGATAATACAGGGAACCTTTATCCGCATTTGTAATCAGCATATCATAACCGCCGACCTCTCCCACTGCAGCATTACCGTTCTTATCATAATAAAACCCTAAGCCCTCTGCCAAAGCCTTCACTAAAACCATCTTTTATTTCCTCCGATATTTTTTGGGCTCTTAATTTCTTAAGAATACTCCGTAAATTTTATGAACCTTTATCATTATACAGATAATTCCTAAAAAATCCAGTGATTTTTAGCGGACAGTAAGCTTTCCCTATGC
>CAUSUG010000224.1:0-3451 GCA_963534765.1 uncultured Oribacterium sp. | reverse complement strand
GCAGTGGTTAACAAAACCACTGCTCAGTCAGGCGAAGCTAGCGAGAGCGTGCCCCCAATTTAGACCTATATTGCTTAGAAAACTATTTTGATTTTTTTACAGCCCCCTTTAGAACATCACATTTTTATTCTTTGAGTATAGCATCAGTCCAATCAAGGAAATACTGGTCATCAGGCTCAAGATGGTCGCCATTGCCGCTGCAATACCGTAAGAACCTCTGGAAACATAGGTATAAATCTGAATCGTCAGCGTTGTAGTCCTATAGTTATACAGGATGATTCCGGAAGACAGCTCCGTAATAATACTGATCCAGGAAAGCAGGGCTCCGGAAAGAATCCCGTTAATCATCATTGGCATGGTCACCGCAAAGAATGCCTTCATCTTACTGCTTCCCAGAGAAATCGCTGCCTCCTCTATGGACATGGGGATTTGCTGTAAAATAGCGATGGAGGAACGTATGGTATAGGAGTTCCTTCGAATCACCAAGGCCACAATCATAATGGCAAAGGTTCCCACCAGTACAATAGGCTTTCTGCTAAAACCAAGCACCAGAGAGATACCTACAACCGATCCGGGGATAACATAAGGAATCATGGACAAGGTATCAATCAGCTTATTCGCAAAGTTGTTTCTTCTTACTACCAGATAAGCCACCATGATACTCAGAATAATGATGATAATCAGGGAGGTTCCGGCAATAATGAAGGTATTAGGAATGGCATTGTCCAAGAACTTCCATGCATCAATATAGCTCTGTATGGAAAACTCCTTCAGGAATCTCTTACCTTTTGTTTTCAGGAAGGAGGTATACATTACATAAACCTGAGGGGCGTAGGCGACAATCACCACCAAATAGCAATACAGGTGAATCAGTACCCCCTTAATTCCCTTTGCCGGCTTCTTTTCGATAGGATACAGGGCATTCATGGAAAAGGAAAAACGGCTGTTAATAAATCTTTGAATCAGGAAAATGATGGTGGTAATCACAATGGCAATCACCGCCACCGCAGAAGCGTAGTGCTTGTCCGATCCCGTCTCACTCATAAAGGAGTTATAGATTTCCACCGGGAAGGTCTTATATCCTTCTCCGATGAACAGCGGTGTACCAAAGTCTGCAAAGGCCCGCATAAATACCATTAAGGTTGCAGCAATAATGGAGGGTGCGCAGAGAGGAATCACCAAAGTAAGGAAGCGTTTCCATCCGGAACAGCCCATATTTTCGGAAGCTTCCAAAAGGGTATTGTCAATATTCTTTAAAGCCGCAGAAAAATACAGGAACACCAGAGGGTATAACTGCATACACTCTACAATCATAATGCCTCTAAAACCGTAAATGGTAGGAAGCTTAATACCAAAGAGGTTTTTAAAGAGCTGGGTAACCAAGCCGTTTCTTCCCATTAAAAGAATCCAGGAATAAGCACCGATAAAGGGGGCAGACATACCGCATAAAATGATAAAAACCTGTAGAATTTTCTGTCCCTTGATTTTATAGAAACTATGGAAATAGCCCAGGGGAATTCCTACAATCAAAGTAATAATGGTGGCACAAAAGCTCACGGCAAAGGAATGATAAATCGTTTGTAAGTTATAGCTTTTGGCAAAAAAGCTCTGAAAGTTTGCAAAACCTACGCCGCCGTCCTTTAAAATCATAGAATTTCGAAGGAGGGTGGACAGGGGATAGATCATAAAAATCAGGTAAACGATTAAGATGGTCATAGAGATGAATGTCCAGACTTCCCATTTTTTCTTTGTTTTCATCTGTTCTCTCCTCTCCCTACAGCACGCCCTGAAGAATATTTTCACTGCCGCCTTCCAAGAAAACATTAACCTTATGGCTCTTAATCTGCAGCTTCACATTCTTTCCCTTAGGCAAAATAGAGTCAATTTCGGATTCCTTCACCGCCTCCACTTCTTTACCGTTACTTAACTGAATCAGATAGTGGGTATTTAAGCCTAAGAATATGCTGTCGATAATCGTTCCTTCTATACCCGGTTCTGTTTCTTCCTGAATAATCCACTCCTCCGGTCTTACTGCAAGCTTCACAGGAAGCACTCCATCTTGACAATGCTCTTCCTTCACATTGTTTAAGACAAAGGAATAATCATCACAAACAGAAATCACCATTTGACCGTTTTCCTTTGTCAAGCTTCCTTCCAGCTCATTGCTGTGACCGATAAAGTTGGCTACGAACAGATTTGCCGGTCTTTGATACAAGGCCTTGGGGGTTCCGATTTGCTGAATCACGCCATGGTTAAATACCGCAATTCTGTCGGATACCGCCATTGCCTCTTCCTGGTCGTGAGTAACATAAACCGTGGTAATGCCGATACTGTTTTGTAATTGTTTGATGGCGGTACGCATCTCGATTCTTAACTTGGCATCCAGATTGGACAAGGGCTCATCCATCAAAAGCACATCCGGCTTAATCACCAAAGCTCTTGCCAAAGCTACTCTTTGCTGCTGCCCGCCGGAAAGCTTCTCCGGCATACGCTCCGCAAAGTCTTCTATCTGCATCAGCTTAAGAAACTTCTTAACTTCTACCGCTCTGTCTTCCTTGGAAACATTTCTATTCTTTAAACCGAACTCCACATTTTTTTCCACTGTCATGTTCGGGAAAATCGCATAGTTTTGGAAAACCATTCCGATATTTCTCTTGGAAGGGTCTAAATCATTGATTCTTCTATCTCCAAAATAAAAATCCCCACCCTCAATAGAGTTAAAGCCTGCAATCATACGAAGCAGAGTGGTTTTTCCACATCCCGAAGGTCCCAGCAGGGTAAAAAACTCTCCTTCTTTAATGTCTAAGGACAAATCCGGAATCACTACATTGTCCCCATATTTCTTTACCGCATTTTGAATTCGAATATTTACGCTCATAAAATCTTCCCCTTTATAAAAAGAGCTGTAAAAAATAGAATATTGAAACTATTTTTTACAGCCCCTATTCTAACTCTTTACTTTTTTACCAGCTCCTGCCAACGGTTCTGCCACTCTTCCTTCTTCTCCGCTACCAGCTTAATGTCTTCATAAGCTACTTTAATCTTGGAGAATGGAGGCATAAACTCAGAGGTATTTTCCACGGAGGTCATAACCGGACGAATGGTGGTATCCTTCAGAGCTTCCTGTCCTTCTTCAGAAATCAAGAAATCGATAAACTTCTTGGCATTTTCTTCGTTCTTAGCACCCTTTACGATAGCTACACCGGCAGGTAACCATACAGCACCTTCAGAAGGATAAACAACTCTTAAATTCTCTGCACCGTCTTCCAGCAAGCTTACGCAGGGGTCCTCATAAGAAACACCCACTGCATACTCTCCATCAGCTGTTCCCTTGTAAATCTGAGAAGAGGAGGAAAGAATGGTTCCATCCAGCTGATCTACAAATTTTGCTACCCAATCCCAAGCGGCATCATCATAAGGTTCTTTACCTTTTACCAAAAGCATATTGGTG
>CAUSUG010000223.1:0-3498 GCA_963534765.1 uncultured Oribacterium sp. | reverse complement strand
GTATAATTTCCCTCATTGAAAAAGAGAGCCTATCGGCTCTCCTGAAGCTGATATCTCTCTTCTGTATACCTTTATCTGTCTGCCTCTTATGCTTCCTCCGCCAAAGACCGGATAGACTGGGCATATTCCGAGGGAGACATATCACATTCCTTTTTAAACTGCCGGGAAAAATAATGAATGGAGGAATAGCCCAGCTGGTCCGCAATCTGGGTGAAGTTTAGCTGTCCCTCTCGAATCATCCGTTTTGCGGTATCCACCTTCATCTTATGGAAGAGCTCCATCACCCCCATGCTTCCCACCTCCTGAAAGAGCTTCTGCAAATGGGAGCGTCCCAAAAGCATATCTCTGCAAATCTCTTCAATCGTCAGCTTATCCTGCAGTCTTCTTTCCAGATACTCCACCACACTGTTATAAAGCTCCCGTTTTCGATTTCCCTTTTCCACAAAATACTCCGTACTTCTCCCCGGCAAGGGCAAAGAAAAATATCTTCTGTACAGGGAAATCAAAAACTCCGCCAGATATTGCCGGATGAGTTGCTGCCCGCCGAAGTTTTGCTCTGAAGAAAAAAGTAGCTTCTTCTGATATGGTTGATCCATTCTTCCGCTAAAAACATTACTGCCTTCCTGAATGATTTTCGATAAAATCCGCTTTTCCTGCTCCGTAACCGAAAGACATTTTCTGCGAAAATGCCAAAGGGCAGGACTGTGACAGTAAAAGCTGATGACCACAAGGCTTGGGGCACTCTTTCCATTGGTTAAGACATTATGAAACTCATTGGGTTCATGGAATAAAATCTCTCCCTTTTTCAGGGGAATCTCCTTCTCCCCGGCAATAGCGGTGATTTCTCCGGAATCCACGCAAACAAACTCCCAAAAAGGGTGCGCCTCTCCGGGAAAAGCAAAATCTTTATGGTATTGAAAATAATGAAGAGAAACCAGTTCCTGAATCTCTATAGAATCCTGTAAATACACACTTTCGTAATCCATTCTTACCTCCCCAAACTTGCCTTTCCCCCTTATGTCGTCTATCACCGCTATACTATTCGATTATACCAATTAAATCGCCAATCATGCAAATATATATTCCCATTTTTTATGCTTTTTGCACTAAAATACGGAGTAGATTTAGAAATTATACAGAGGAGCAGCATTATGGGAAAAAGAACAGGACAATTAACCCTCCCCGGAGAAGAGAATTTTTTTGAAGAAACCAAGGAACTGGTGGAGCGTTTAGGAGCGGATGCCATCAGAGACAGTGACGGCACCCATTTGGATCCAAAGAGCAAAACCCTGCCGGTAAAAATTTACAGCACCTATTTTGTAGCCAGAGGGCACAATGAATTTGCCGAAAAGCATCCGGAGGAGTGTCAGCAATTTTACCTGATGTCAAAGCCTCTAACCGCCTATTCCTCCCACTTGGAAATCCCCTATATGGAAGGCTTCTTTCCAAAGCAGGTAAGTCCGGACTTTGACCATGATCCGAAAAAATGGTGGGAGCTTATAGACCGTAGTACAGGGGAAGTGGTAGAGCCCTCCCTTTGGAGTTTAAAAACGGAAAAGACGGAGGAGGGAAATCAGTATCTCCTGATTCTGGAAAACGCTATTCCCTTCCATCGTTATACCCTGAGCTTTTTGGCCTATGCCCTTTGGGACCCCACAGAACTTTATAACCACATTACCAACCAATGGGGAGATAAGCCCGGAGACATCCCTTTTGACATTCGGAAGCCCCACAGTAAGGCCTTCGCTAAATCCTGTCTCAGCCAGTGGCTGGCAGAGCATCCGGATACGGATGTGGTGCGCTTCACCACATTTTTCTACCATTTTACCCTTCTCTTCAATCATGAAGAAAAGGAAAAATATGTGGACTGGTTTGGCTACGGAAACACTGTTTCCACAGATGCATTAGAGGCCTTTGAAAAGGAATACGGCTATGCGCTTCGGCCGGAGGATTTGGTGGACGAGGGATATTTCAACAGTACCTTCCGCATTCCCGGCAAGGCTTATCTGGATTACATGGATTTTATTCAACGCTTTGTGGCAAAGGAAGCCAAGGAGCTGGTGGAGCTTTGCCATAAGGAAGGTAGAGAAGCCATGATGTTCCTGGGAGATAACTGGATCGGTACAGAGCCCTATGGAAAATATTTTTCCTCCATCGGCCTGGACAGCGTGGTGGGAAGTGTGGGGGGAGGTGCTACTCTCCGTCTGATTTCCGACATTCCCGGAGTTCGTTATACCGAAGGGCGTTTCCTTCCCTACTTCTTCCCGGACAGCTTCTCCCCCGGTATGCATCCTGAAAAGGAAGCAATAGAAAACTGGATCAGTGCAAGACGGGCCATTTTCAGAAGTCCCATTGACCGCATCGGTTACGGCGGATATTTAAGCCTGGCCTACAAATTCCCCGCCTTTTTGGACACCATGGAAAAGGTGGCGGAGGAATTTAGAGAAATTCATCAGGAAGTAAAGGGGCGGAAGGCCTACAACAAATGTAAAGTAGCCATCCTGAATGCCTGGGGAAAAATTCGCTCCTGGCAGGCTTACATGGTGGCTCACGCCCTGTATTATCAGCAGATTTACAGCTATTTTGGTATATTGGAAGCCCTGTCCGGTATGGCGGTGGAGGTGGAGTTCCTCTCCTTTACCGATCTTTTGGAAAATGGTATCCCAAAAGACATTGATGTTATCCTGAATGCGGGTGATGCAGGTACCTCCTGGTCCGGTGGAGAAATCTGGCAAAATGAAAGGCTTTGCACCATGCTGCGGCAATTTGTCTATGAGGGTGGCGGCTTTATCGGTGTAGGAGAGCCCTGTGCTACGCAGTATCAAGGCAGCTTCTTCCAGCTTTCCGATGTCCTCGGTGTAGAGAAAGAGCTGGGCTTCAGCCTTTCTACAGACAAGTATTTTAAAACGGAAAAAACCGCTCACTTCCTATTGGAAGACTTCTCCAAAGAAGAGCTTTCCTTTGGGGAGAGTAAGAAAAACATTTACGCAACGGAAAAGGATACAGAGATTTTGGAATACAGCGACGGTTCTGTACACCTTTCTGCCCATGCTTTCGGAAAGGGACGAGGCATCTATATGGCAGGACTTCCCTACTCTCCGAAAAACACCAGGCTTCTTTTACGAGCACTTTTATACAGCTGCGGTAAGGAAAATGAATACGCTCTCTACCAGGCCACAAACCCTAACTGTGAAGTGCATGCCTATCCGGAAAAGGGACTGCTTGCAGTTTTAAACAATAGTCAAGAGCCTCAAGATACCGGCTATTATGACGGAAAGGGAAGGCTACAGGAAATCCATTTGGAAACCGGGGAACTGCAGTGGCATAGGGCAGAAAAACTGTAAACTATATACGTAAAAAAATAACAAAAAATAAAGCAGAAAAGTACATAACATGATAAGCCGGGACAGCGCGCAGCCAAAAGGACAAATGCTTTACACAATCGTATAAAGATTATTTAGGAAATTCTCCCTATACTTAGAAGAAAATAACAGATGT
>CAUSUG010000222.1:0-3536 GCA_963534765.1 uncultured Oribacterium sp. | reverse complement strand
TAAGCTTTTAAAAGACAAAAGCCAAGAACCCACGGGCTCAGATTACCCCTTTTTCAGACTTATACTGCATAACAGGCTAGCCAACATCCCCGATTGTTAAAGCCTCTTTATAATCCTTCAACGAGATATTGCACACTACGCGGTGCGATACTCGTTAAGAATTTTAAAGGAGTACCGTACGCATTACGTACGGTACTCCTTTTTAGTTCTGATACTTCTTCTTAATCTTGATAATTCACGATTTTTGCAAACTCTTCCTTAAGGGAAGCGCCGCCGATTAAGCCGCCGTCAATGTTTGGCTTGGACAGAAGCTCCTTGCAGTTTCCGGCATTCATAGATCCGCCGTACTGAATACGAATCTTCTCTCCCACTGCCTCGGAATAAATCTCGCAAATCACCTTACGGATGTAAGCACAAACCTCTTCCGCCTGCTCTGCAGTGGCTGTCTTTCCGGTTCCGATAGCCCAGATTGGCTCATAAGCGATAACGCATTTACCGGCATCCTCCGAGGAAATTCCCTGGAAAGCCGCCTTAATCTGCATGGAAATCCACTCAAAGTAAATTCCCATTTCTCTCTGCTCTAAGCTTTCTCCGCAGCAAATGATAGGAGTAAGACCCTTTTCTAAAGCCTTCTTAGCCTTCTTGTTGATATCTTCATCTGTCTCATGGAAATATCCTCTACGCTCGGAGTGTCCCATGATAACGTACTTTACCCCTGCATCCACCAGCATATTGGCAGAAATTTCTCCGGTGTAAGCGCCGGACTCTTCAAAATACAGGTTCTCCGCTCCTACGGAAATCTTGGAACCCTGAAGCTTCTCCACTACAGGCACAATGTCGATAGCCGGTACACAGAAAACCACGTCCACCGCATCCGTTTTCACCAAGGGAAGGAGTTTATCGCACAAAGCCTTGGCCTCTGTTACGGTCATATTCATCTTCCAGTTTCCGGCAATAATTTTCTTTCTCATCTTCTCACCTATTTCCTATAATTCCTATAAAGCTTACACATGAGCATCGTTATACATGCAAGACTACTGCACATATTGCTTTTTTGCATACTGATGTATCTCATGATTTATGACTCTTCTTATTTATTATTAGCAGCTGCAACGCCGGGAAGCTCTTTTCCCTCCAGGAACTCTAAGGAAGCTCCGCCGCCGGTGGAAATATGAGTCATCTTATCTCCGAAGCCCAGGATATTTACCGCTGCGGCACTGTCTCCACCACCGATAATGGTAGTAGCCTCTGTCTCTGCCAAAGCCTTTGCTACTGCAATGGTTCCCTTAGCCAATACAGGGTTCTCAAAAACACCCATAGGTCCGTTCCATACCACAGTCTTTGCAGACTTCACCGCATTGGCAAAAAGCTCTGCAGACTTCGGTCCGATATCCAAGCCCAGCATATCTGCAGGAATCTCGGAAATATCCACAGTCTTTACTGCTAAGTTGGCATCATCAATAGGATCCGGGAAAGATGCCGCACAAACCGCATCTACCGGAAGCAGAATCTCACAGCCTAATTTCTTGCCCTTTTCAAGCATTTCTTTACAGTAGGAAAGCTTCTCGTCATCCACTAAGGACTTTCCGATTTCATAGCCCATAGCCTTTACGAAGGTAAATGCCATACCTCCACCAATAATCAGAGTATTGCACTTCTCTAAAAGGTTGGAGATTACATTTAACTTATCGGACACCTTGGCACCGCCAAGAATGGCAACGAAGGGACGAACAGGATTTTCTACAGCCTGTCCCAGGAACTGAATTTCCTTCTGCATTAAGTAGCCTACTACAGCAGGTCCGGAAATGAACTGGGTAACACCAACATTGGAGCAGTGGGCTCTATGTGCAGTTCCGAAAGCATCATTTACGAAAACATCCGCCAAGGAAGCCAATTCCTTGGAGAAAGCCTCTCCGTTCTTGGTCTCCTCTGCACGATAACGGGTATTCTCCAGAAGAACCACATCTCCGTCCTTCATCTTTTCTACAGCAGCTCTGGCATTTTCCCCTACTACCGTATCATCCTTGGCGAAAACAACAGGCTGTCCCAAAAGCTCGGAAAGACGCTTTGCCACAGGAGCTAAAGAAAGCTCGGGCTTGGGCTCTCCCTTTGGCTTTCCAAGATGAGAGCATAAAATCACCTTTCCTCCGTCGGCAATCAGCTTCTTAATAGTAGGAAGTGCTGCCACAAGACGGTTCTCATCGGTAATCTTTCCTTCTTTTAAAGGTACGTTAAAATCACAACGGCATAAAACTCTCTTGCCTTTTACGGAAATGTCATCTACGGTTTTCTTATTTAACTCTGCCATACTTCTCTCCTTCTCTACTTCGGAAAAAGCCACCGGATCCTCTCCGGCGGCTTTCCGCAAAAAACTATGCCTATAAAATTACTTTACAAACTTCTCGAAGTACTTAATGGTACGAACCATCTGAGAAGTGTAGGAGTTCTCGTTGTCATACCAAGATACAACCTGAACCTCATAAAGGTCATCGCCAACCTTGGATACCATGGTCTGGGTAGCATCAAAAAGAGATCCATAGGTCATTCCGATGATATCGCTGGAAACCAACTCTTCCTCTGTGTAACCGAAGGTCTCAGGATCGGAAGCCTTCTTCATAGCAGCATTGATAGCTTCCTTGGTAACTTCCTGAGAAGACTTAACTACTGCGAAAAGGAGGGTTGTGGAACCTGTTGGAACAGGTACTCTCTGTGCAGAACCGATTAACTTACCGTTTAACTCAGGGATAACCAAGCCGATAGCCTTAGCAGCACCGGTAGAGTTTGGAACGATGTTGATAGCTCCTGCGCGAGCTCTTCTTAAATCTCCCTTTCTCTGTGGTCCGTCAAGGATCATCTGGTCTCCGGTGTAAGCATGGATAGTTGCCATGATACCGGACTGAATTGGAGCGAAATCATTTAAAGCCTTAGCCATCGGTGCAAGACAGTTGGTGGTGCAGGATGCTGCGGAAATGATGTTGTCCTCAGCCTTAATGGTCTCATGGTTAACGTTGTATACGATAGTAGGAAGATCATTTCCTGCAGGTGCGGAAATAACTACCTTCTTAGCACCGGCCTGGATATGAGCATTTGCCTTATCCTTGGAGGTGTAGAAACCTGTACACTCAAGAACTACGTCTACGGAAAGCTGTCCCCATGGTAACTTGGAAGCGTCAGCCTCCTTATAAATCTTAATCTTCTTTCCCTTAACTTCGATATAGTCTTCTCCGGCAACTACTGTATCTTCATACTTATATCTTCCCTGAGAAGAATCATACTTTAAAAGGTGCGCAAGCATCTTAGGATCGGTTAAATCGTTGATGGCAACAATCTCTGTTCCTTCATGATCAAACATCTGACGAAATGCCAAACGTCCGATACGTCCAAATCCGTTAATCGCTACTTTTACTGCCATATCCTTTTCCTCCTACATAATAAATCATTTTTAATTTCTTAAACAGCACGTTCATTCTATTGCAGGCAATGTGTTTTTGCAAGTACAAATGACGAAAAAACGCAAGTTTTCACCAAATGTTTAC
>CAUSUG010000221.1:0-3560 GCA_963534765.1 uncultured Oribacterium sp. | reverse complement strand
TCAGGATTTACGTCAGAAGATGGGATGGAAGCAGGTTCAGGATTTGGATCAAGCGAGATAATTGCCCTAGGCCAGCGGCACATTTTGTGCCGCTTTTTTTAAAAGAAAAAGGAAGTAGAAAGATGGAATTAACATTGGATCGGGTATATCAGGCAGCCCATGTTTTAAAGCCCGTAATACATAAGACGGATTTGGTACATGCAACAAGAATTCAAACAGATTGTGATTTATACTTAAAGACGGAAAATTTACAAAATACCGGTTCTTTTAAGATTCGAGGGGCTTACTTTAAGATATCCACCCTATCCGAGGAAGAGAGAAAAAAGGGAGTGGTAGCCTGCTCCGCAGGAAATCATGCCCAAGGAGTGGCTTTGGCTGCTCAGGCCAGCGGCACCAAGTCCACCATCTTTTTACCGGCCATTGCCCCTATTTCCAAAGTGGAGGCTACCAGAAGCTACGGAGCCAGTGTGAAAATGATAGACGGCGTCTATGACGATGCCTATGAAGCCGCGGTGAAATTCCAGGAGGAGCATGGATCTGTCTTTATTCATCCCTTTAATGATGTGGATGTTATGGCAGGACAGGGGACTATCGGAATGGAAATCTTGGATCAGCTGGAGGATGCGGATGCGGTAGTCGTTCCTGTAGGCGGAGGCGGACTCATTTCCGGTATTTCCTTTGTAATTAAGAAATTAAATCCAAAATGTAAGGTGTATGGCGTACAGGCACAGGGCGCGGCTTCCATGGTGCAGGCGGTGAAGGATCATCATCTGGAGAGTCTGGAAGAAGTACATACCTTTGCGGATGGTATTGCGGTAAAATCTCCGGGCAGCTTAAGCTATGCCATGGTAGAAAACTATGTGGATGAGCTGGTGACGGTTACAGACGATGAAACTGCCGCAGCGATTTTAACTCTTATGGAAAGACAAAAAATTGTTTCCGAGGGTGCGGGAGCGGTTTCCGTAGCGGCAGTCCTTTTCAATAAAATTCCGGTAAAAGGCAAAAAGGTCGTTGCGGTTATTTCCGGCGGAAATATCGATGTGAATATCCTGGCCCGTGTAATTAACCGTGGTCTATTAAAAACCGGAAGAAAAGCAAGTCTTACCATTCCTCTTTTGGACAAGCCCGGACAGCTGGAAGAAGTTTCCAAGATTATTGCCGAGCAGGGAGGAAATGTGACCAAGGTGGATCACAATATGAATGTGGAGGATTCGGACATTAACGGATGTCATCTGACCTTACAGATTGATACCAGAGACTTTGCCCATATTGAGCAAATTAAGCAAGCCTTTATTCAAAGAGGATTTACTATTCTTTAGAGCGTTGAAAGAGTTTATCCAAGGATTGGAAAAATAGAGTAGGAGGAGAGATGACAGGAGCTGCTGCCATTGTAAAATGTTTGGAGTTGGAAAAGGTGGACTTTGTCTTCGGCTATCCCGGGGTAGCGATATGTCCCTTTTATGATAGCTTGGAAGACAGCGAAATCCGTTCCATTTTGGTGCGTACGGAACAGAATGCAGCCCACGAAGCCAACGGGTATGCCAGAATCAGTGGAAAGCTGGGGGTCTGTGCGGTAACCTCAGGACCGGGTGCTACCAACATTATCACAGGAATCGCCACTGCGTTTGCAGACAGTATTCCTTTGGTTGTAATCACAGGACAGGTGGAGAGTGCTTTACTGGGATCCGATGTATTCCAGGAGGCGGATATTTGCGGTGCCTGTGAATCCTTTGTAAAATACAGCTATACCGTACGAAATGTAGAGGAAATTCCTAAGATTTTCAAGGAAGCCTTTCATATTGCCATGACCGGAAGAAAGGGACCGGTTCTGATTGATATCCCTATTGATGTACAAAATGCTTCTCTTCGGAAATTCCAGTATCCGGAGGAGGTTAAGATGAGAACCTACAAGCCTACGGTACAGGGAAATCCGGTGCAGATTAAAAAGATGTTCCAGAGATTGGCAGCTACAAAACGTCCTATTCTTTGCGTGGGCGGTGGCGTACATCTGGCAGATGCTAAGGAGAGGGTTCGGGCATTTTCCAAGAAATTCAATATTCCTGTGGTTTGTACCATGATGGGACTTGGTGTAATGGAGGAAAATGATCCCCTTTTCTTCGGTATGGTGGGGAATAACGGAAAGCCCTACGGAAATAAGGCCATGAATCATGCGGACCTTATCATTATGATGGGGGCCAGAGTAGCAGACCGTTCCATCAGCCAGCCGGACTTGATTACCGATAATAAGACCTTGATTCACATCGACGTGGATCCCGCGGAAATCGGAAAGAATGCAGGACCGGAGATTCCATTGGTGGGAGATATTGCCAGCGTGTTGGATGCCTGCCTGGAGGAAGAGGGAGAATTTCATTATTCCTCCTGGATTTCCGAGTTGGAGAATATTAAGGGAGAAATTCAAAAAGTTCTTCAGAAGAAGAAAGAAGAGGGAATGGCGAAAAATCATTTGGTTCATCCCGAATATTTCCTGGAAGAGCTGAATAAGCAGTTGAATCAGGACGCGGTTTATGTGGCTGATGTAGGACAGAATCAGCTGTGGTCCTGTGCCAATTATCAAATGAAAGAGGGGCACTTCCTTACTTCAGGCGGTATGGGTACGATGGGATATTCTACGCCGGCAGCTATCGGTGCTTACCTGGCCGATCCGAAGAAGCAGGTGGTGGCAGTTATGGGAGACGGTTCCTTCCAGATGAGTATGATGGAATTGGCTACCATGAAACAATATAATATCCCCATTAAGTTGATTGTCTTCCATAATGGAGTACTGGGCTTGGTGCACCAATATCAGCACAAAACCTATCATGACCGATTCACCATGGTGGATCTTACAGGAAATCCCGACCTTTCCATTTTGGCTAAGGCCTACGGACTTTCCTATGATGCCATTTCAAAAAATGAGGAAGTTTCTTCTAAGATCACTGCGTTCCTTAGCAAGAAGGAAGGCGGAATTTTAGAAGTGTATATTGACAGTCATGAGGTAGTGTGATGAAAAAAATATATTCTATTTTGGTGGAAAACCAGTCCGGTGTTTTGGCAAAGGTTGCAGGATTGTTCTGGAGAAGATGCTTTAATATCGATTCCTTGACGGTAGGAGAAACTGAGGATCATTCCGTTTCCAACATGGTGATTGTCTCCAGCGGCGAGAAAAAGACACTGGAACAGGTAGAAAAGCAGCTGAATAAAAAGCTGGATATAATTAAGGTTCGTACCTTTACGGAAACACAGGGCATTACCAGAGAATTACTTTTGGTTAAGCTCCGTTATAATCGGGAGAACCGAAAGGATATTATGGAAAATTGCCAGATTCTGGGGGCTAAGATTTTAGAGCTGAGCAAGAACCAGATGGTGATTGAAATGTGCGATACGCCGGAAAGAATCAATATGTTTCTGGAGACCTTGAAGTCTGTGAGCATTTTGGAATGTGCAAGGACGGGAACCCTTGCCATGTTGAAAATTGCAGAAGGAAGCTAGAAACTCTTGTTTGACCTTTCCGATTTTGGCATAATAATAGGAGTTAATTTGTGATCTGGAAAGGAGTATGG
>CAUSUG010000220.1:0-3560 GCA_963534765.1 uncultured Oribacterium sp. | reverse complement strand
AATCCTACCGGTAAGAGGGAGAAATGGAAGAATCCTTTGATATCGGACACTGCCCTTGCTACCGATGTTTTAGACTGGGTAGGGAACTACTTAAAAGCGGACAGAGAGTACAGCCTTACCTATAGAGGAGAGCCAAGGTTAATGGCGAATGACTTACTGTATCTTGAGAATAAATATGTAGATAAGCTAATGCTTCGGGTATATGACCACACTTTGAACTATAACGGTGCTTTATCCGGAAGCATAAAGGCAAGAAGGGAGGTTTCTTTTGTGGAAGACACCTAAGACAGACTGGAAGAGTACAGACTTCTTTAATGTTGAAGACTATAACCGAATAAAGGGGAATATCAATGAGATCCGGCAGAAGGCAGTAGTCCTTTGGTCGGATTTTCCTTTTACAGATATGGGGGCAGATAAAAGCTTCACGGACTACGGATTCTATGCCGATGAGATAAATGCTTTTGAATCTAATCTTGACAGAATCTGCTCCGCTACTTTCCCTTTTACTATCGGAGAGAGACAGACCTTCTACGATAACCAGCCCTTTATCACTTGGGACGAACTTAACAGAATTGAAAACGCTTGCCTCCTTATCTATCAAAACTTTACAGGAAGAGAAGAAGGTATGCGGAGGCTATCTTTTAAATTAGGAACGAAAGGGGATTTGCTATGAGCCTAAAAACAGACTACAAGGATGCCATGTATGCAAAGAGGAAGTTCCGCATGGAAAACAATAGCGATGGAACGGTAAGCCTCAGCGACGCAACATCCTACACTCAGGAGGGCACTCCTTTCGGGGCGAATGATGTAAACGCCATTACAAAGAGCGTGAATGCCTTGTATCAGGAGACTATCGTAACTATTCCGGCTAATGCATGGAGCAGTTCTGCGCCGTATAGCCAGAAGGTGTCTGTGCCAACGGTCAAGGCAACAGACTCAGTAACAATGGGAAAGGCGCATACTAAGACATCCAGTCCTGCCGATATTGAGATCTATGACGAGATGGCAGGACTAATAACTGCAGCAGAGGTCACGGACGGCTATGTGACTTTCTACTGTGCAGCAGAAAAGCCTAACAAGGAGTTTAAGGTTAAATTAAAGGGGGTGAGTAAGTAATGAGTGAAGTATTTATACCGCTTGGCGGTGCAGGAGGGAAGAACAGAGGCGGAGTAGCGATTGTAGGTGCTGATGCAACTGTCCAGGATATGTACGGAATGGTAACTGTTCCTCTTCCTGCAGGAAATTACAAAAAATATGTTGCCAATGGCGAGGCATATATGCCTGGATATGGTGATGGAAAAAACGCCGTTCTAGGATTGAATAAAGAATTTATTAAGAAGGCCGCTTTGCACGCTTTCGGAATCGCCTCTATCACAAATTTTAGTGCGGCCATGTATGCACACAAACAAGTCCGGCTTACATGGTCTCGCCCAACTAGGGGCTTGTGGAGTGGCGTACATTTTGTCTTTAAATACGACAGCATGCCAACGAGTGTTACAGATGGATTCTATATGCTTGATAGTGCCGATGTGCATTTTGAAACAGGAAGGCTTGAAGAGCGACAGCTATATATCAGGGCATTTAACTATGTTACGACCAACGAAGGTAGGTGGTACGACAGCGGGGCAGTTTCCTCTACAATCCGAGTAAGCGGTATTAGTGGTGCGGTATCCTTCGGGGTAGGAGCTGGCACTTGGACAGTTCCGGAAGGAGTACGAAGAATCCGTTATATCTTGGTTGGGCAAGGCGGACAAGGTGGATGGGGAACCGGATTTTACGCTCCAGGAGGCGGTGGAGGTGGAGGATATTTCACCACTGGCTATATGGACGTTACACCCGGACAGGGCATACCGTGGATAATACCGTCTGCTAGTGCTGATTTTAACACTCTTGGTGGAGTGTATAAACAAGGTTTAGACACCGTGTTCGGTTCGATTCGTTCGCAACACGGACGGTCTCCGTTGCGTAATGGATTCAGAAACTATAACGATCATCTTTATAGTAATGGTGGAGATGGCGGCTCTGGCGGGGCGGCATACAGCGGTTCGCCCGGTTCAAACGGAAATGACGGTAGCGGTTCGTATCCAAGTATCTCTGAAGGACGGAGGGGAGACAAAACTACTTATTATTTCGACAGTATTAGACCTGGTTATGGACAGCATACAAGCACTACAGGTTTTAATGGAGTTCTGTATTCAACCGGAGGCATGGCGGGAAATAGGGGTAATGATTCAGAAGGTGCAAGTGGAACGGATGGTTTAGGCAATGGCGGTAACGGAGCAAATGCCAGAGGGTATGGCGGCTCACGTGTCGGCGGTCGCGGTGGAACTGGCTGTATCTACATAGCATGGGGTTCTTCCATGAATGACGGAAGCTAAAGCCACTAGCTGAATATTGTGCATGAAAGGAATTTCCAGAAATGGAGTTCCTTTTTAAATTTACCTAAAAGGAAGGAGAAGAAGCAATGAAAAGAGATTTCGCGCTAATTCTGCCGAACAAGGACACGGCAGAGCATGAGGTAATGGCTATCACGATTTTTGATAGCCCTACCGAAGCAGACATGGGGGCAAGGGCTATCTATGGTGCTACCGCATACGCCATGGAATCCTCGATGTGGGATTTAAAAGAGCCTTGCATTTACAAAGAGGGGGCTTTTTACAATCTCAAAATGAGGGAGCTTAGAGACGAAAAAGGCGAGCTGCAGCTTGTCCGTGTAGGAGAAGAGCCGGCCGAAAGGATTCCTTCGCAGGCAGAGGAAATCCAAGAGCTTAAGCGACAGAACGAGGAGCTTAGGCAGACCGTAAACAGCCTTGTGCTTGATTCGTTAGGAGGTGAGTAGGATGTATGAAACGCTTTTAGGACTGGCAAGAGATGGACTGCTAAACAAAAGGATGTTGGACAGGGCAGTCAAGAAAGGATGGATTACCAAGGCACAGGAGGAAGAGATTCTTCGTATTGCCGAAGATGGGCGAGAAGCCGGAGAGGGGGTGAATCATGATAGAACTAATAACGGATAAACAGTTTCTCGCTACAATAGTTGGCGTTATCTTTGCAAGTAATGGATTCTTTCAGCTACTTATGCTTATGTATCAATCCAAGGAAAAGGAGAAAGAGCGGAAGAGACTGGAGGAGGCTCAAAAAAGCCTTATCAAGAAGGAGCAGTTCGATGCGCTGTGTCACTGTGTCACAGGCATAGCGATGTTCAGAATCGCAAGAGAAGCCAAGAGATACATTGATAGGGGGTTCATTACATCGGAAGAGTATCACACCTTAAAGCACAATCTGTATGACCCTTATGAAGCTTTAGGCGGTAATGGAATGGCTAAGAAGTACATGGGAGAGGTTGAAGAGCTCCCCATGCACGAAGGAAAGAAACAAGATTATTCAGAATAATAGGAGGAAAACAAAATGGATTTTGGAATTGGAAGCGTAGTAGCAATCACAGTTATTACATACCTTATCGGTATGGGGTGCAAATCATGGGAGAATCTGGATAACAAGTTTATCCCTGTAATTTGCGGACTTGTTGGAGCAGTCCTTGGCGTAGTCGGTATGCAGAC
>CAUSUG010000219.1:0-3582 GCA_963534765.1 uncultured Oribacterium sp. | reverse complement strand
TAATTATTGGAAGATGATGAACATGGTAATTGAAGGCAAGGAAAATATTGCTTCGACCGATAACGGTATAGTTTTAAATATCATAGAATATATCAGACAGAATTATGACAAAGAAATTTCCCTTTCTTACGCGGCTGATTTGGTAGGGATTACACCGGAGTATTTAAGTAAGTTGTTTACAAGGGAAATGGGAATTAACTTCTGTACTTTTTTAGGTGAATTTCGCATCAGCATTTCAAAAAAACTTCTGGCAACTGGTAATTATAAGATTCATGAGGTGGCAGAAATGGTTGGATTCCGGGATACCAAGTATTTTAACAAGGTATTTCGTTCTATTATGGGAGTGTCACCATCGGATTACAGAAAGGTATTTTAGGTTATGAACAGGAACATACAAAGGCTTCTTATAGGTTTGTGGATTCTGGTTTTCTACCTGCTTATCAGGGTGATAACACGGTACTGCATAGAATCGAGAGAGACCGCAGTACAGGATAATAAAAGAAATCAGCTTGTGATTATGGCTGTCGGCGAAGAAGATGAAAGCGGGAAATGCTTAAAAGAACTTGTTGACGGTTATTCACGGATACAGGGAAATCCTGAAGTAAAGATTCGGTATGTTTCTCAATCCGGTTTTCAAAAGCAGCTTTGCCTTGACAAGGATCAGAATACCCTTCCGGATCTGATTATCTGCGGAAATATTATGACATCTGCTCTGGAATCGATGGGTATACTCAGAGATTTATCCGATTATATGACAGCAGACAGGATACCACTTTATTTAAAGAATGCTTACAACAGTACGGTGGTAAACGGTATCTGCTATGCGGTTCCCTTTACCGACAACCCGTATGTGGTATTTTATAATGAAGATTATTTGGAAAAATACGGCACTTCCATACCTGAAAATATGGAAGACTTTTATCGGTTGTGCAGGGAAATAAACACCGTGACACCTTATAATTTGGGCATTGCCATGAAAAATAAAGAGGAAATTACTTCCGTCTTTTTACAGCTGATTTATTCGGCGGGAGGGACTTTACGGAACCCAAATTCAGAAAACTGCATGCGAATTTACGAGATGTTGGGAAATATGAGAAATGAGAGAATTATATCTCAAGACGTGATTAACTGGAACCGGAAAGACTTAATGAAGGCATTTTCAAAGGGATATGTGAAAATTGCCATAGCTGAATTAAGTGCTATGTCCATACTGGAAAATTCAGATAAAAAGATGAGGTACAGGATTGCTGAGATTCCCTATATTAGGAAACGGACATATTTGTTGCAGGGAAATAATATAGGAGTTACTGTTACAGCGAATCGGGAAGAATCCGTAAAGTTTCTGGATTATCTAACTTCCGGAGAGGTCATTAAAAAGTATTGTGAAAATACTTTCTGCCTTTCCGTTAGAACCGATGTAACCGTGAATCCGGGGAGGAAAAAAGGTCTTACAGACGGATTTGTGGAAAGGGAGAGAAATCAGAATATTTTGAGAAATGTCTACGCTACATGGTTTATTATATCGGACGGGATTGCAGGGAATTTAACAGAATTCTTCGGGGATAAAACTATGTCTCCGGAGGAAGTTGCCAAAAAAATCTCGGTGGATACCAGAAACGCCATTATGGAAAGATAAGATTAAAATTATACCCCTTTTCTAAAATTTTGGAATATTCCTTGAAGCTGACTTATGCTATCATTTACTTAGCAGTAAGAATATCTTACAGATATACCTTTATTCCCGTGGACAATGGGTTGGGTGTTGATACTCAGTTGTATACACACCTAGTGTCTGATATGAGGGTGAAATACTTCAACTTCTTGGGGTGTAAAACAATTTGAATATTCTGTGGATTGCAGTGGGGCATCTTACTCATGAGGAGCGGGAAGTCAACAGGAGATAGGAGGGTTTATGAAAAAAATGAAGAAACTAATGTCGGCAGTGATTGCTTCAGTATTGGCTCTTTCACTGACTGCCTGCCAGAGTTCTGGGACGAATACGGGGACATCGGTTACAAGCAAAACGGGAACAACTTCCGGCGGAAGTGGAAAAACATCAGACAACAAGGATACAGGTGGCAAGACAAAAATTTCCATTACCTACAGGGATTCGGGAAGCGAAGTGTTAAAGCACTGGTTTGAAAATGCATATGAGACTTACGATAAAAAAGATTCCATTGAACTTGACATCACTCCGATTACCGCATCTGAAGGTGATTACTTTGCAAAGGTGGCTCTGGCGCTTCAGTCTGACGACACGGCTCCTGATATTGTATGTGAAGATACGTTCCAGCTTCCGGCAGATGTGGCGGCTGGTTATCTTACGGATCTTTCTTCCTACTTAAAGGATTATAAGGAATGGAATGACGGAACTTTCTATGGACCTTTGGTAGATGGTGTTACTTATACTGATGGAAGTGTTTACGGAATCCCTTATTGTACAGCCAAAAACTTGGCAGGATGTCATTGATACCTGTAAGATTATAAAGGAGAAATGCCCGGATGTAGTGCCATTCTGGTGTAATTCAGGGTCGGCTACAGGAGAGGCTACTTCCATGCAGACTTATGAAATGCTTCTTTACGGTACAGGTGAACAGCTTTTGGATGAGAATGACAAGTGGATTGTATCCAGTGATAATATATTAAAGTCGTTAAATTTTGTCAGCAGTATTTATAAAGACGGTTACGGACCATCCTTATCCAAAGTATTGAACGGTGAGGCAAGCAACCTTTCTGCAAGAGAATATTTACCAGGTGGAAAGCTTGCCATTTCCTTAGACGGATTCTGGATAACCGGAAACTATAAGGATACAGGAGCATCTCCATGGCCTGAATACGCAGAGAAGCTGGGTATTGCAGCTATGCCTACTTCTGAGGGACAGGCTCCGGGAAGTGTTACCATGTCAGGAGGCTGGGCATTATCAATTCCGGCACATGCGGATCAGAAGGATGCCGCAATGGACTTTATTAAGCATTGTATGAGTTTTGATGTGTACTTAAAAGCTATCATGGAACAGGGAAACATTGCAACCAGAACTGATATTGCTAAGGATTCAACCTATGCATCCCAGCCTTTTATGGAAAAGTGTACCGCTTTCTTGGAAGGAGCTTTTTACAGACCTAGAAACAGTCAGTATACTACGGTTACAACACATATCCAGACTATGGTAGAATCGGTTGTGTCAGGAACCGCTCCCGAGGATGCAATGGCACAATATAAATCAGATGTAATTAACAGCGTTGGTGCGGAAAATACCGTGGAAAAGTAAATATTTAGGATTTGGAGGGGAGGGCAAACGTGCGGCGGCAAAGCACCTGCCCTCCCCCGGTTCCGTTCTAAAGGAGATAATGACAATGAATAAAAGAAACAGACGGTTGTTCTCGGAAGCAAAGAAATCCGTATTAATCCTGCCCTCTGTAATCCTTTTACTGGTTTTTTTTGTTACACCGATTTTGCTGACAGTTTATTATTCCTTTACAAATCTGGCTTTATCGGGAGAAAACTCAAAACAGCTTAAATTTATCGGTTTGTCCAACTATATCAGCATGTTCAAAGACCATACCATGTGGATCAGTATTTTC
>CAUSUG010000218.1:0-3657 GCA_963534765.1 uncultured Oribacterium sp. | reverse complement strand
ATGGATAAGAACGTAATTTTTATAGATTTTTTGTAAAAATCTGACAAAGCAATTTATTGAAATACGGATTCGGAAATATAAAAAAATTTTTGATAAGATAAAAATTATTTTGTAGAATATACTTATAGAATAAAACAATATATAAGCCTATTTTGTTGAAAAACTCTACAGGCGTTGTTAAAATGCTGACAAGCACCATAAATAAGGCATGTTCAGAGAGAGCGGAAGCCACCGAAGAGGCAAGTTGTTGAAAAACGATGAATCTTTCAGGTAAAAGGATGAATATGTTGGGGACTCTGAATCTAATGAAACAGGGGATGCGAGAAATTTCTCGTTCCCCTGTTTTGTGTTCTTAGAAAGGAGAAGTGTAATGAGAACCTTAGTGATTGTTACCAATAACCCTTTGGTGAAGGAAAATGTACCGAAGAAATATCCAAGCGTGAAGATAGAGATTGACTACAAGGAGATTTCCTTCATGGATACCCTTAAGGCGGTACGGGATATGGTACATATGGGAGGAAAGATTCTGACCCATCCTTTGGATGGCTCCATTAAACCCAATGAAACTCCCTACGAATCCGTACTTCTGGACAAGACACCGGAGGAAGGATTTGATATGAAGTCCCTGGATTTGATCGAGTATGCCTTGAATACCTGTGAGAAGTTCGAAGAAAATGAACGAATTCACGAGGAAAAGGTACAGAAGGATTTCCAGACCTTGGACTGGACCCTGCTGGACAGCGGGCTAGAGTCCCTAGTGTTACATTAAGGACATAAAAGAGCAGTTAGGCATTGTGCTTGGCGCTTTTTATGAATCATACTTAAAAGGAGGAAATGAAAGTGAAGCTGGAATTAGGTAAGATTTTCATTAATGACATCCAGTTTGCCGAGAAAACAGAAATCAAAGACCACGTTCTCTATGTATCCAAGAAAGAACTGAGCGAAGTTTTTCTGTCAGAAGAGAAGATTAAAGAAGTGGAATTTGATGTGGCAAGACCTGGTGAATCCGTTCGTATCACACCGGTTAAGGATGTGATTGAGCCAAGAGTAAAGGTAGAAGGAAAGGGCGGCGTATTCCCCGGAGTGGTTGCTCCTGTAGATACCGTAGGATCCGGAAAGACCTATTGCTTAAAGGGAATGGCAGTAATTACTGCAGGACCTATCGTTGGTTTCCAGGAGGGTGTTATCGATATGTGCGGACTTGGAGCAGAGTATACTCCATTCTCCAAGACTGTAAACCTCACCTGTGTATGCAAGCCGGTAGAGGGAACAGAGTCCCATGACTACGAGCAGGCTGTTCGTTTGGCAGGCTTGAAGACCGCTGCATTTATTGCAGAGAAGGCTAAAGAGCTTACTCCTGATGAGACTAAGGTATATGAGACCTTGGATCTGATGGAAGGCGCTAAGGCATTCCCGGATCTTCCAAGAGTTGGATATGTTCAGATGCTTCAGTCCCAGGGATTGCTTCATGACACCTATGTTTACGGCGTAGATGCGAAGAAGATTCTTCCCACCATTCTGTATCCGACAGAGTCTATGGACGGCGCTATCATTTCCGGAAACTGCGTATCCGCTTGTGATAAGAACCCAAGCTATGTTCACGAGAACAACCCTGTTGTAGAGGATCTTTTCGAAGAGCACGGTAAGACCATTAACTTTGTGGCTCATATCATTACCAACGAGAACGTTTATCTTGCTGATAAAGAGCGTTCCTCCAACCAGACCGCTAAGCTCTGCAAGATGCTTCACTTAGATGCGGTAATCATCACTGAGGAAGGATTCGGAAACCCGGATACCGACTTAATCATGAACTGTAAGAAGATTGAGGCTGAGGGAATCAAGACTGTAATCATCACGGATGAGTACGCAGGAAGAGACGGAAAGTCTCAGTCCTTGGCAGATGCGGATGTGGCAGCCAATGCTTTGGTTACCGCTGGAAATGCTAACCAGCTTATCACCCTTCCAAAGTTGGATAAGGTAATCGGAACCTTGGATTACATGACCAAGATTGCGGGAGCTAGTGATACTACAGTGAAGGCTGACGGTTCCTTGGAAGTAGAGATTCAGGTTATTACCGGTGCTACCTCTGAGGTTGGCTTTAATAAGCTGAGTGCAAGATAAGGAGAAGAAAATGGGAAAATTAAAGGTTGTACAATATATTAACCAGTTCTTCGCTCAGGTCGGTGGAGAGGATAAGGCAGACTATCCTATGGAGTACCATGAGGGCGCTATGGGCCCGGGACTTGCTTTCCAGCAGGCTTTCGGTGATGAGGCTGAAATCGTTGGAACCATCGTTTGCGGAGATAGCTACTTCGGAGAGAATACCGACAAGGTAAAGCCGGAGATTTTAAAGAAGGTTGCTGAGCTTAAGCCGGATTTATTCATTGCAGGTCCTGCATTTAACGCCGGCCGTTACGGATTTGCCTGCGCAACCATTGCGGCAGCAGTTCAGGAAGAGCTTCACATCCCTGTTATTACCGGTATGTACATTGAGAACCCGGGTGCTGATGAGGCAAAGAGCAAGATTTATATTGTTTCTACCAAGAACAGCGCTGCAGGTATGAGAGATGCTGTGAAGAAGATGGCGCCTCTTGGCTTGAAGCTTGCCAGAGGAGAGAAGATCGGTTCCTCCAAGGAAGAGGGATATATCCCACAGGGAATCCGTGTAAACTTCTTCGAGGAGAAGAGAGGATCAAAGCGTGCGGTAGAGATGCTTTTGGCTAAGATTTCCGGTAAGGAATTTACTACAGAGTATCCAATGCCTTCCTTCGACCGTGTGGCTCCAATGCCCGCTATCAAGGATATGTCTAAGGCTACCATCGCTTTAGTAACCTCCGGCGGTATTGTTCCAAAGGGCAATCCGGATCATATTGAGTCTTCCAACGCTACTCGTTACGGCGAGTACAGCTTAAAGGGCGTAAATGACTTAACAGCAGAGACCTATGAGACTGCTCACGGCGGATATGACCCCAGCTATGCAAATCAGGATGCTGACAGAGTATTACCTGTTGACGTTCTTAGAGATTTAGAGAAGGAAGGAAAGATCGGAAAGCTTTACGATTACTTCTATACTACAGTAGGTAACGGAACTGCAGTAGCTTCTGCTAAGAAGTTTGCTGAGGAAATCGGTGCAAAACTTAAGAAAGACCATGTAGATGCGGTCATTCTTACCAGCACGTGAGGAACCTGTACACGTTGCGGTGCAACAATGGTAAAAGGTATCGAAGCAACAGGAATTCCTGTAGTACACATTTGTACAGTTACACCTATCTCTATGACAGTAGGTGCTAACCGTATCGTTCCGGCAATCGCTATTCCTCACCCACTGGGAAATCCGGCTATGAAACCGGAAGAGGAGAAGGCTCTGAGAAGAAAGATTGTAGAGAAGTCCTTAAAGGCTCTTTGCACAGAAGTTTCCGATCAGACTATTTTCAAGTAAGCCTGTGTTTTGTAAAAACACTACGTAATACTCATTCTTCAGGGCAGAGACCCTGCCCTGAAGAAATTTTTATAAGGAATATAAACCGAACACTATAACAATTATTTATTGTACTTTGAATTTTTTTTATCTCTAAAAAGAGAGAAAGCTATTGAGAAAGAAAAGCTGTTTTTGTTACCATAACAAAGACCATCCATATCGGCTACACACAAGATAGA
>CAUSUG010000217.1:0-3677 GCA_963534765.1 uncultured Oribacterium sp. | reverse complement strand
GTCCATAGAATCAGCAATGAAAAGGAGAAAAAAATTTCCATGTTTTATCAGTTAGTCCATGAAAATGATGCTTCCTTCCGAATTCGTTTAGGAGTAAGCCGGATTACTTCTCAGGAGGAAGAAATCTTAAGTCAAATATTAGCCAGTCACCCCCAGATTTCCGGAATTCAGATTTATCCTGCAACATCAGGCATTCGAATTTTTTTTAAAGGCTCTAAACAGGCAATTTTAGAAAGCCTTCGTAAGATTCCCTATAGCAATGTCCGTTTTCTGGCAGAACAGCTTCCCAAGCAGGATAGTATCTATGTTCATCTTCTCCCTTCCAGTCAGGAAATTGTTCAGGAATTTCGCGGGAATAAGAAGATGAATCCGAAGTTAAAGCAGAAGCTTGGCACTGAAGTTATTATTGAAGCTTTGGTGGATAAATTTCTGCCTGAACCGCTGAATCTGGCGTATCACGCCTTCCAGCTTATACTTCTTTCCAAGGCTTAAACAGCTTACACTTTAACTCATAGCTTAAAGCTTGCATTCACAATTTCTTGTCTTTCGTCAACAGTCGTGGTTAAAAATAAAAAATCCCCTCTTCCTATCCTAAGCGCCCGGCCCTAAAGGCTAGAGGGAAGCTAAGGCTCCGGAAAGGGGATTTCTTTTAGCTCTTCCATATTGTAAAGACTATCGCAAAACCACTGCTCCTCCCCTTTTCCTTCCAGGAAAATGAGAGCATGCTTTGCTCTTGTTACTGCCACATATTCCAAGCTGGTATACTTGGATCTGGCTTCCGCACAGCTGTTTCCGCCGGTTTCCATCAAAATCACAATGTTGGCATTCAAGCCCTTGGAAGCATGGGCATCCAAAACCATATGGTCCAAAGAAGCTTCCGAAAATCCAAAGGGCTTCAAGACTTCTTTGTAATCCGCTTCTTTCTCCTTGTCATTGGACAAAATCAGAAAATCTCTATCTCTTAAATCCGGATAGGACTTTAACAATGCCCCCATCAAATCCTGTAAGGCTCTTAGGCTATCCTTTCCCGAAGGATAGCGAAAAACACCGTGGAGAGGAGAATTTTGCAAAAACTCTGGTCTTTGGCAAGCCTTCATATCATGATAAGCAGGCATTCTCTTCCGAAAATGACGATTAATCCACTCTACCAGCTCCGCATTGGAACGATAATTCTCATTGAGATAAAGAACCTTCACGTTCCGTTTTTTCTCCATGCGCCGCTTCATTTGGAAGAAAACCTGTCGTTCCGCTTCCTCCTCCTGATAGATGGTTTGTCTGGGATCTCCCACCATAAAAAGGCAATTATGACGCATTTTCCCCTTCTTATCCGTGGACAGAAGGAGAAGAATGTCCAGCTGGGTCTGGTTCAAATCCTGTAATTCATCCGCGTAAATCTTGGTAAAATCCCGTCGTAAAATCTGCAGAAGCTTGGGATTCTCTTTCAAGATTTTATAGCATTGTTCCTCCAAAGGCATAAAAGAATATTCTGATTCCGTAGACTTAAGTTCCGTAGATTTTTGCACTGCTTTCCTGATTTCCTGTAGGCAGGCATTTTTTTCCACCTCTCCGATGTACTGTTCCCTCGTCCAAGCTTTCTGAAAATGCTCCTTCACATGAATAACATAGAGGCAAAAGTCACGAAAAGTGGTGATATGCATACTGTCAATGCCATACACCTTTCGCTTTAGACGATGACTCATTTCTTTGTTAATCGCAATTTCCCGATACAAATGTTTCTTTATCTTTTGTTTGAATTCCGCAACCGCTTCATCCGTAAAGGCCAGCAAAAGAAAATGGGAAAGCCTTTCACCGCCCATAATCTGATTTAATATTCTTTTTGAAAGAAGGGTGGTCTTCCCTGTCCCCGGGCCCGCCACAATGAAAAGGTTATCCTCAGCCTCCCGGATATACTCCCTCTTCCTCTGCTCAGTCCAAAATTGCTTTCTTCTTTCCATCCATTTTCTTCTCCAAGAATCTTGGCCTTAAATTTTCCCCGCTATCATACCATAGAATTTTAAAAAAGGGTAAAAAAATAGGGCATCGCAAAGCGATGCCCATCCTATTAATCCGCCTTGGAAGACAGGAACAATCCCATACTTTCCAACTTATTTAAAATCTCGTCCAAAGACTTTCTTCCCATGTTTCTCACCTTCATCAGGTCATCCATGGTCTTTGCACAAAGGTCTTCCACCGTATTGATTCCCGCTCTCTTTAAGCAGTTGTAGGAACGAACACTGAGCTCCAGCTCATCAATGCTCTTGTTCAACTCGTCCCTTCCTGCCTCCTGACTGGAAACAGCAGCTCCCTGCTCCTTTGCAGAGGTATCCATGTGCATAAAGAGCTGCAAATGGGTCTGTAGGATACGAGCTGCCAAAGATACGGCCTCCTCCGGCATCATGGTCCGGTCGGTAGTAACATCCAGAATCAAACGCTCTGTATTCCCCTTCTCTTCCACGAAGACATTCACCTTCTTTACAGGAGAATAAATTGCATCCACCGCAATCACGCCGATAGCAAGATCGCTGTGATCTCTGGTGTTGGCTCCATCATAGCCCTTTCCCTTGCTGACCTTCATTTCCATATAAATCTTGGCATCCTTACCGGATAAATGTGCTAAGACAAGGTCGGGATTCATGATTTCCACTTCGGAACTCACCTTAATATCGGAAGCTTTGACTACGCCCTCTCCCATGTAATCCACATAGGCCATCACAGGCTCCTCTCCGCTACCGGTATAACGAAGTGCCAGATTCTTCAAATTCATAATGATTTCGGATACGTCTTCCTTTACCCCGGGAATAGAAGAAAATTCATGATAGACACTATCCAGCTTTACTTCACTGACAGCAGATCCGGGCATAGAAGAAAGCAGAATTCTTCTTAAGGAATTCCCGAGAACCGTAGCCTCTCCCTTTGCTAAAGAATCACAAACGAAACGAGCATATCCCTGCTCCTCTACAAACTCTTTCACTTCCAAGACTGGTTTCATTATGTTTTCCATTCCACACTCCTACTAATCGCTTCTTTACTGAACCTATCTATTATACCTATTTTTCTCAAAATTTCGAGTAGTTTTCTGTAATTCCTTAAAATAAATTTTATGCCGCCAGGTGTTTGTCCTTTTCCAGGCTGTCTCCGGACTTCCTCACCAAAATCTCCTCCATGGGCACTTCCAGGAGCACACTCAATGCAAACATATTGTCTAAGCTGGGCAAAGCCTTCCCCTGCTGCCACTTATACACGGCCTGTGGCTCTAAGAAGCCCATAAACAGGGCAACATCTTTTACCTTCAAGCCCTTTTCCTTCCGTAATCGCTCAATGTTTTTCCCGGTGGCAAAAACGTCTATTACGGGATATTCCACGTTAATCTTTGCTTCCATAACGAACTCCCTCCTGTAAAAATGAGAAAAACCCTGATAAAAAATCAGCGGAAGCTGAACAAGCCAGTCTTCCGCAGTTAAGAAAAAGCTGATGACGGGAATCGGACCCGTGACCTCCGCACTACCAATGCGACGCACTACCGACTGTGCTACATCAGCGCATCCTGAATAAATTCAGAACATTGCTAAAATACCATAAAGCAGTAGAACTGTCAATCAGTTTTTTTCACTTTTTAACTTCATCAAAAATGAAAAACTAAATTCTACTCATTGACCTCTCGGTAGATTTTACTTCTG
>CAUSUG010000216.1:0-3708 GCA_963534765.1 uncultured Oribacterium sp. | reverse complement strand
ATATAGTCCTTAGTGTTAGAAAAAACCAATTTATTCCTTGAAAGGAGCTGCACATGTCTACAACATCAGTACAGAAGCATACAAAATCCGGTTTTACTACTTTGGGAATCGCAATCACGGCGGTGTTGATTGCGCTATCTACTTTGCTTACGATGTTTACCAAGATTCCCGTGCCCGGTATTCGGGGGTATTTTAATGTAGGAGATGCGGTGATTATGTTGGCGGCTCTTCTTTTGGGACGAAAAGAAGGAACACTTGTGGGAGCTATTGGACCGGCCTTAGCGGATTTGCTTTTGGGCTATGCGGTATTTGTTCCTATAACTTTTTTGGTAAAGGGGATTGAAGGCTTTTTGGTAGCTACCGTCTACGGCAAAAAGAAAAGCTTTTCCTCCGCTCTTTTGGCGACGGTTATCGGCGGAGTGATTATCGTTGCAGGATACTTTGTGGCGGAAAGCTTCGTCTTTGATTTTGGTGTCGCCTCTGCAGGAATCTTGACCAATACCATTCAAGCAGTGATGAGTGTGTTGATTTCCATGCTTCTCTATACCGCTCTTCGGAAGATTCCTTTTATTGCAAATTTTTCCAAGCAGGTGCAAGAGTAAAGAAATTTCTTGAATTTTTCAAGTTTCTTAGTATAATAAGCAAGGAAACTATTTTTTACTGTTTTCTGCCGAGATTTAAGAATTCCACTTGAATTCTTTGGCAAAGAAGCTTTGCACGTAAGTGCCCTGACCTTAGGAAAAGAGCTCAGGGCGACCGGAAAAAAGGAGGAACTGCAGATGGTTTTAGTACCCGTTATCCTTATCGTAATTGTTCTTGTTTGGTTTATCGGACAGAGCAATATGCTGAATCGTTACTTGGTTATTATCGAAGAATCCAAGAAGACAGTGGATATTACCTTGGTAAAGCGTTACGACACCATTTCGGAAATGTTAAAGGTGGCTAAGGCCTATGCCAAGCATGAGGAGAAAGTATTTACCGAGCTGGTAGCTTTGCGTCAGGGAGGAAGTATTCAGGATACGAACCGAGCGATTGCCAACCAAAATGATGTATTGGCACAGATTCGTATGGTAGGAGAGAATTATCCGGAGCTTCTGTCTTCCAAGCAGTTTTTAAACCTACAGTCCGAGATTGCCAGTGAAAATGAAGATTTGGCAGCAGCAAAGCGGATTGTCAACAGTAATGTGCGTGTGATTAATCAGGCTATTGTAAGCTTCCCCACAAGCATAGTTGCAGGAATCAAGGGACTTAGAAAGGTGGATTTCCTGGAAGAGGATTTACAGGGCAAGAGAGATTTAAAGGATTTGGATTACAATATGGATTAATGGCGGATAAGCCTTCGCTCAGAAAGAGCACAGGGCTTAAAGTTGGAAATTTGGCAGGCGGAAAAGTCGGGATATGGGGATTTTTCTGCCTGCTTTTCTAATCGTAAGGAAGCTGTACCGGGAAGTTTGGAAGTGACTAAACAATACATGAAGAATAATGAAAGCTGGGGAGGAGAACTATGGAGGATAGCCAAGAGTTTCAAATGAAATATGAGACCATGCGGAAGAAAGTACTGGCTTTGATGAAATGGGCTGTTGTGAAGCCATTAATGGCTCTATCCTCTTTTGCAGGATTAATGCTTCCCGGAGGAGGAACCGCGTCTGCCGTCCTTATGATAGCTCTTCCGGTCCTAATTTTCCTTTATTTTTACAAGACAAATCCCGGATTCTTTAGGGAGAAGCGAAAAAAGATTCAAGATGTTTATATGGAAGAGTTCATAGAACCTATGTTAAGGGATTGGTATCCTGATGTAACTGTTGAGGAGAAGGAAAAAATACCTTTTGAGGAAGTCAAGAAGTTCCTTCCCTCTTCTGAAGAATATACACAAAATACAGCAATACAATTTCATGATGAAAAGGATCTTAGAATACAAAATTGTTCTGCCTGGCATCAAAAATCAGGAAAGAATAGAACGTATATTCGTGATTTTTTAGGACAGGTTTTTTGTATGAATAGTCCTGTTTCCATAGAAGGAGAAGTCCGTATTGTGCCCACGGGCCGATCCAAATTCATGAATAAAGAAGTGCAACGACGTTATCCTCCTTGTGAAAGAGGGGAAAAGAAAATTGATACGGAAGATATTCAAAATAATGAGAGATACGATATTTACACTAACGATGAGATGGGCGCCAGGCGTTTCTTAACGCCGGGAAGGCTTAGGAAGTTTACGGAGCATTTTTCCGAAAGGGAAATCTCGGTTTATCTAAAGGGGAGCAAGTTGTATGTTGCTGTTAATAGCGGATATTCCCTGTTTCGCGTTTCTTTGAATAGTCTGGAATTTTGGCAAATGAACTATGAAGAGGAATGCGAAAGATTTCGTGATTCTTTAGGGGATATTAAAGATATCTGTGAGGGATTTGAAGAATAAGAAAAGATATTTAGGAAATAAAGGATAAGCGCTCGAGGAATACTTTAACAACAAAGATATAGTTTAGCAGTAGCCTTAAAGAATAGAAAGGACATTTATGTTAGGAACTTTGGAAGAGGATTTAAAGAAAATTGAGGACATGGAGGACAGTGCGGAGTTTCAAATCAAACTCCAAGCACTTCGTAAGAAAATGTTGGAAATTAAAAGGTGGTCTACAGCAAAATACCTTGTTCCGTTTTTTCTGATTCTTATGCCTCGTCTTATCGGGCGGGACAGTATGATCCTTTGCTTTATTTTGATTGGTAGCGGTCTTTTGTTTTATTATCTAAAATACCATAAGATGCCGGAGTTCTTCAGTAATATGGAAAGCCTTCAGGATGTTTATGCCAAGGATGTGCTGGAGCCGCTGTTACAGAACTTCTATCCCGACCTAACGGTGGAAAAGAAGGGAATTGCTCTGGAGGATGTAGTGAGGTTCACCCCAAAGTCTCAAAAATATCTGCAAGATACCTTTTTGTTCTTTCATGATGACAGAGGACTTCTTATAGGAAATCTGGAGTCCTATCATACAACAGGCGGAAAGCATTCCACCACGGTGTATGATTTTACAGGACAGCTGTATTGCATGAAGAGCCCGGTGGCGGTGCAGGGAGAAGTTCGCATTGTCCCTACGGATAGAGCTTTTCTTTTAAAAAATGAAGTCCAGTACAGATATCTCGGCTGCGGAAAAGGGGAGATGAAGCTGGATACGGAAGACATTCAGCACAATGAGCATTTTGACATCTATGCCACGGATGAGTTTGGAACAAGACGCTTTTTAACCCCGGAAGTGCTCAGGGTATTTTCCGAAAAATTTGCGGGACAGGAGCTTTCAATCTATATCAAAGGAGATCTGCTCTATATCGCCATTTACAGCGGCCACAAAATGTTTAGAGCCCCTTATACAGAGGCAGATATTAATAACCTCTCCTTCACGGAGGAGTATAAGAAGCTTCGGGGCTCCTTAGAGTATATCGAAGACATTTGCAAGGCCTTCGAAGAAAAATAATAGAGGGATGGAAATATTCAAGGCAATGTGATTCTATTTCATGCGTAACGGTCTAAAAAGAGGGTAATCTGAGCCCGTCAGTACTTAGTGAAAGCGAACAAAGTGAAGCTTGAACTTAGTACTGTAAGGACAGACTTTTCATCAGAAAAGTCGTCCTGATACAGACCAACTTTCGAAGGAAGTTGCTTTGCGAAGCAAAGTGAGCAGTGGTTAACATAAACCACTGCTCAGTCAAGGCGAAGTTAGC
>CAUSUG010000215.1:0-3730 GCA_963534765.1 uncultured Oribacterium sp. | reverse complement strand
TTTTTTTCTGAATTAGCGAACAATATAAGTCTGCTGTTTTTATGCACTTATATCAAGGCGAAATATTTCTCTTCTTTTTAAAATAAGCTCTTCATAATCTTCTTCGGTATACACATCATCACGGTTCTTTCCGGATCCACCACCTGACAGAAACGCAGATCTCCCACCGCACTAAGAAGCATTCCGGCTTCGTTTAAGGAGAGTCCCAGATTCTCCTGTACTCTTTCATTCATGATACGTACCGCATGGAAAATCGCCTTTTCTATCTCCTCGTGGGAGTAGATTACACCGCAAATCTCTTCATTTTCCAGCATAGGGGTTTCAATGCTGATTCCCTTAATCACGGACAGTCTTACCTTCACCTCTGCGGAAATTTCCACCCCGCTGACCATTACCTCTCCGTCTCCCATCGCTGCATGCACATCTCCCAAGGAGAAAATGGCACCATCATGGAATACAGGAAAATAAAGGCTTGCCCCAACTTTAATGCGCTTGTTGTCCATGTTTCCGCCGTGGCAGCCCGGTGTACCGCAGTTGATGGAAGAATTTTCCGGCGCAACACCGATAACGCCAATCATGGGCATAACATCAAAAACAAGCTTGTCGTTAAAATGAACCTTTCCCTCTTCCACCTTAATTCTTTTAACAGACTCTTCTTTCACCAAAGAACCTAACACGCCATTGTCCGGAAGGGCACACATTACGCCCTGCTTATCCAGCGCAATTTCCAGGATTTCCACCTTGAGGACATCTCCTGCCTTTGCATTCTGCACATAGACAGGGCCGGTGGCGGGATTGATTCGGTCCCAGTTCAAAGCTCCGATGCATGTTCCCTCTTCACTAAGCTGATTATCAAAGCAGTCATGGGTACGAAAAATGACGGTTTCTCCGTCCATCACCTCCGCTACGCATTCATTTTTACTGTCAAAGGCAAATACCCTATTATTTTCAATGATTTTCATAGTTTTACCTTCATCCGATTTTCCTAGGGCTGATTCGGCCTTTTGATTCCATACAAATTTGAGAAAACGGATGATTCTCCTTTCTGTCAAAGCATTTTACATGTATCTTGTATGATACATTAGATACGAAAATTTTGCATGTTATTCTTTGAAAACAGATTGAACAGCCTTCAAAAAGAAAGAAGAATCCCTGCCCAAAGCCCCACTGCCGTGCTATACTGGAGAAGTCAGAATACAAGAAGGAGCGTAAAGCAATGACTCTTACAAAAATGGAATGTCCCAACTGTCACGGCACCTTGCATATTCCGGAGGGAATGAAGGAAGGCTTCGTGACCTGTGAATATTGTAAAACCAAAGTCTACATCGAGCCTAGCAAGCCGAATATCACCCAGAACATTCATATCGATAATGTCAATATGGGGCAGCAAAGAAGCACTCCTCCGGCAAGGCAGGAACTCAATGCCGTGCAGACGGTTGCCCTCGTTGGCATACTTCTATTTATCACCTTAATGCTTTTCGTCAGCAATACATTTCGTGCGCCTCATAAAAGCGTTACTCTGACGACGACGAAATTTCGGACTGTACCGGAGGATGAAACCGTAAAAAGCTTCGTAGAAACGGCCTTCGGAAAAAGCTTGAAGGATATTACAAGGGAGGATTACAACTCTCTTGCTTTCCTGTCCATTCATAAAGCCAGCAAGGCCGGTTCCGACCAAACGGAGAAGTGGCAGTTTGACTATGCAAAGTCTATGAATGAGGACGGCACGGCCAAGGACCCGGAAACGCTTTATTTTCCTATCACTGATACCATCGATGAAGCGGATATGCAGGTTTTTACAGGCCTGATTAAGCTCTCCCTTGGTTATCAGGTGCACTTCGACTATAGTGCCAACGCCGATGCGAATACCCTTAAGAGCCTGACCAATCTCCGCTATTTTTCCGGAGAATATGAGGATTTCCGAACTCTCGCGAAGCTTTTCGCGAGTCCCGAACAGATTCTTGGACTCTACAACATTACTCTGGACGATGATGCTACCGGTGATTCCTACTCCGGCGAGGATGCAGAGGGAGAAGACCAGGACGCGCCCTTTAAAGCATTTTCTTCTCTGGAAGAGCTCACCCTTCATATCGATGATGACTATACGAAGGGGCTTCTGTTCCTTCGAAACTTTCCGAAGCTCAAGACGCTTGCTCTGGAGCTTAATGCGGACAAAAGCCCCATGGATCTTTCTCCCCTTTCCTCTTTAAGCAGCCTAAACAGTCTGGACCTCTTGGGAACAGGAGATAGTTCCGTGGAAAATGTTGCCGTACTTTCCGGTATGCCCCAGCTGGAGCGGCTTTCCTTACGGAATTTAAAGGATGTAAAGGACTTGAACTTCGTGCAAAACATGCCGAAATTAAAATCCCTAAGTTTAGTAGACCTTTCAATTTTGAATTTGGACGGTTTATCGGGACATCTTTCCTTAAACAGCCTCTCCATTGACTGCTCTTCCCTGGAAAATGTTAATGCCCTCAGCACCCTCAGTTCTTTACAGACGCTTTCCTTCGGGTATCACACATATCAGCTTCCTGATTTACATGGCTTAAGCGCCTTGGAAAATGTGAACTGCTATTCCCTGGATCGAGATTCCATTGCCCACATGCCTTCCATAAAGACGCTGACAATCCATAACTATAGTATTGAATACAGTGCAGATTTTCTGCAGGGAATGAATGCTTTAACGGATTTAATCATTGTGGGAAACGGCATTATCGGTGCGGTTCAGCCGGACTTGGGACCTATCCTTCGGACACTTCCTGCCCTTACACATCTGGAATTCCAGGATTTGCCCTTTGATAAATATACGGATTATACCCAAACTTTTACAAATAACGGGGCCAAAGAGCTTATTTTCTCTCCGAACAAAAGTCGCTCATCCAGTGACTATCCTGTTCTTCCCGTTTCTCTAAGCCACATGGAGGACGACAACACGGTAGAGAGCCTGACCCTCACAAACGCAACACTCAAGAATTTGGATGATGAATCGGAAGATTTTTCCACTAATGCAAAGTCTTTCCTCTCTCATTACAAGGCCTTAAAGAGTCTGAATATCAGTGACAATAAACTGCAAAGCCTGGATTGCCTGGATGGCCTTAGTACCCTGGAGGAGGTGGATTTCTCGAATAACTATATCTCCGACATTTCCGTTCTTCGGAATCTTCCCAACCTAAAGAAAGTGAAAATGAGCGGAAACCCCATCGTAAATGCGGAGCTGCTGCCGGATGGTGTAGAGGTAATGAAATAAATTATTTGTCATGATAATGTGAACCGCACTGCATAATTTCTATATGTTTTTCTGTGATACGAAATACAATTCTATTTTTTTCATCAATATGAACACTCCAATAGCCACTGAGGTCTCCCTTCAGTGGCTCCGGTTTTCCTATGCATTGATAGCCATTAATCCACCTCTATCAAATCATGTTCCTCTAATGTACTCTTGCCTGAACGCACACTCTCGATACGTCTTTTTAACTCCTTTATATTACTTTCACTATAAAATGGATCCACGGAAACATCAAAAGGAATTCTATGTTCCCTTCCCACCTTCTTTGCAAATATGGTAAAAGCAGCGCTCATACTCAATCCCAATTCTGTACATACCTGCTCCATATTCTTTTTATCTTCTGCATCCAAACGAAAGTTCACATTTACCGCCTGTCCCATAGCTTCTCTATTCCTTTCTTATCAAAAATTCCGTATTTTCTATTGTAACGCAAATGTAATG
>CAUSUG010000214.1:0-3736 GCA_963534765.1 uncultured Oribacterium sp. | reverse complement strand
CCAATATTCTTGCCTATATTCTCTTAACATATACCGCTACACGGATAGGTATCTATTCTGCCTCAAGGGGAATAAAGGAAAATGTAGTAACATCAAAAAGTCCCATATCCGTAAGCTTAATCTCCGGAATTACTGCAAGAGACATAAAGGTCAAGGTCATCACCGGCTCCACCGTGTCATTTACCCCAAGCTCCTCATGGGCAAGCTTATGAATGGCAGAGAGCTTTTCGTCTACCCACTCTCCACTTTGGTCGCTCATCAGACCGGCAATAGGCATAGACATTCTTTCAATGACCTGACCGTCCTTGACAAGAATAATGCCGCCCTCCTGTTCCTCCAGAGCTTTGATGGCAAATGCCATATCTTCATCATTTGCTCCTACGGCAATGATATTGTGAGAGTCATGGGCAATACTTACGGCAATAGCCCCCTGTTTAATGCCATATCCGGCAAGAAGTCCGTTGGCAACATTTCCCAGGGCATGATGCCGTTCCGCGACACTTACCTTTACAATATCCACTTCCGGGTTTCTCACAAAGTTTCCGGCAGAGTCAAGGTCTACAGTGGCTGTCGCCTTCTTCGTAACCACGCCGCCGGGAAGAACCTGAATAAGATTTACCTTATTGCTCTTCAGCTTCAACTTCAGCTTCAACTTGGAGAAGTCGGCAAGGTGCACACTACCTTTTACAGTATCAATAGAATGCTTCTTCAGTTCCGGCAGGTATTTACCATGCTCCGCGCAAAGCTCACCATTAATCCAAACCTTTTGCACACGGAAATCCTTAAGATTATCAAAAAGTACAATATCCGCTCTATAACCGGGAGCAATGGCTCCTCTATCTTTGATTCCGAAGCATTCACAGGCATTGATGGTGGCCATCCGAATTGCTTCCACAGCATCAATCCCGGCTTCCACGCACATCCGAAGGTGATTGTCCAGATGTCCCTCATGTAAGATCGTCTTAGGCTGTCTATCATCGGAACAAAGAATACAACGTCTCGCATTCTGTGCCGTAACACCTTTTACCAGCCTTTCCAAGTCCTTGCAGGCAGAACCGTCCCGCAGCATCACATACATACCGCAGGCAATCTTGTTCTGCATATCCTCTACAGAAGCACATTCATGGTCAGCCACAATTCGCGTTGCTGCATAAGCATTCAGAGCCTTTCCCGAAACGCCGGGGGCATGACCGTCCACAGGCTTCCCCGTTTCCTTGGAGAGCATCAGCTTATCCAGGTCTCCATCCGCAGCCGCTATCACGCCCGGAAAATCCATAAATTCTCCGATACCCAGAATGTCCTCGGAGTCAATGAATTCCCGCATTTTCTCCGCATCAATCACTGCACCGGAATGCTCAAACACAGTAGCCGGAACACAGGAAGGAAGCATATACCGGATGTCCAGCTTTGTATTCTTGGCTGCATCAATCATGTATTGAAGACCGGTGAGGCCGCATACATTCACAATCTCATGAGGATCTGCAATAATGGTGGTTCCCCCATGAGGAACCAGCAATCTTCCCAGCTCTTCCGGAGAAAGATAGGACGACTCTACATGGATATGGCTGTCGATAAAGCCCGGTGCCGCGTAGGCTCCTGCCCCATCCACCACTTCCTTAGCTTCATAGTCCCCTACTCCTGCAATCATGCCCTCCGTAATCGCTATACTTCCTTCCGTGATTTCTCCGGAAAAAACATTGATAATCTTACAGTTTTTAATCAAAAGATCCGCCGGGATTCTTCCGGCAGCAACATCAATCAAGTTCTTTAAGCACTGTTTTGTCATACGTCCAACCTTTCCAAGCATATCTATCCGGCAATTACGCCCATTCCGGTGTCTCTATCCGACTATTTCAGCACCTCCAAAATAGGATCAAAGCATCTTAGATTGACATAATCCACAGGTCCCGCATCCGTTATGGCATAATCAGGAATTGCCGTAATGGGTAGGAAGAACATATACATCATAGGATCCGGCAAGTCTGAGCCTAAGTCTCTTGCCGCTTGATCGATGCGCTTTTCACGGGCTGCCACTTCCTCCGGTTCAAGATCCGTCACAATTCCCCCTACAGGGAGAGGAAGAAATTCCTTGATTTCTCCATCACAAACCACCACCTGTCCGCCGCCCTGCTCAATTAAGTAGTTTGCCGCGATAGACATATCCTCGGCATTTGCCCCCATAACCACCAGATTATTGTCATCGGGAGCCGCAGAGGACGCCATAGCACCTTTCTTTAGCTTCCAGCCTGAAGCAAAGGCAAGGGCTTTGTTGCCATTTTTCCCAAAACGTTCCAAAACCGATACCATAAGCACATCCTGTACCGTATCCGGCTGAACGATGCCTTCCTTAACCTCCAGTACCACATCTCTTCTCTTTCGAACAAAGGGGCCCTTCACATCCATGGACAGAACCCTTACTTTGCCGGACTCTACCGGTGCCTTATATTCAAAGTCTTCTTTCCCGGTCAGCTTACACTTTAATTTACCCTTCAAAATCGGGCTTCTCTCCGGAGCCTTCAGCTCATAGCTTAACTTATGGTTCTTTGCCACCATTTTTCCATTCGTCATGACTTCCTCGATATTAAAGTTCTCCAAGGAATCCACAAAAAGAATATCCGCAATTCTTCCCGGGCAAATGGAGCCTACCAGATGGTCGATTCGATAAGCCTCCGCACTATTGATGGTAGCCATCTGAATGGCTGTCATGGCATCCACCCCGGCCTTCATAGCCAGTCTTACCACATTGTCCAAATGCCCTTTACTTAAGACATCCGTAGCCGTTACATCATCCGTACAGAAGCTGACTCTTCTGGCAAAATAGGGATTTACCTCTGTAACCGCCTTGATATTTTCCGCAAGGAAATGGGTTACGGAGGATTCACGAATCAGCATATGCATGCCCTTACGCATCTTTTCCACCACTTCCTCATGGTCATAGCTTTCGTGGTCAAGCCGTACTCCTCCGCAGAGGTAGCCGTTTAAATCATTTCCCCGGGCCATAGGGGCACAGCCAAAAACAGGAAGACGATTGTTGTAGGCTGTTGCGATGGCACCTAAGGTATCTTCATCTTCTTCCTGCACAAACTCACGAACGGTTTCCCATACCCCGTAACACTCATCCCACTTCTGTACTTCCTTATGGGTATCTTTTGTAAAATTATAAGTCACCGTAGATTCCGGAATGGTGTAAGGAGTCTTAAAGGGAGCTCCCCAGAAAATCTTAAGAGGGCTCTTCTTCATTTCCTCCAGCACTTCCCGCAGACCCTCCAAACCGGAAACCGAAATATACTCATCCAGACCGGAAACCATGCTGGTGGTTCCCCTTGGTACAACAGCCTTGGCATAGCTGGTAATGCTTAACTTACTGCACTCGCTATGGATATGACCGTCAATCATGCCGGGAACAAGAAAGCGTCCCTTAGCATCAATGATTTCCGTGTCCTTTCCAATGTAGGCACTCACATCACCCACCGCCGCAATCATCTCGTTATAGATGGCAATATCCGCCGGATAAATTTCCGCGGACATTACATTAACCAATTGGCCTCCCTTGATTACCTTATGGGCAGGCACCAGGCCTCTACCGGCTTTTACTCTTTCCTTTAATCGTTCCACTGTCATTTCCATGCTGAACCTTCCTTTCGTCCCTTCCAATGGCTGATATTTTATTTTCAATAATTGGCGATTATAGCACTATTGTACAAATATAAAAAGCAGAAAGATTTTTATTTTATAC
>CAUSUG010000213.1:0-3779 GCA_963534765.1 uncultured Oribacterium sp. | reverse complement strand
AGCATTGGGCGAAAATATATAATCTGAAACAGGCTGCAAAGACAATGAATTTCCTCACGGAAAATAACATTAAGCAGTATGAGGATTTAATAAAGAAAATAGGTGGACTGATCCTTGATAGTGAACAGACGGCAGACAGCTTAAAGCAGGCAGAAAAGAAGCTTTCCGATATGGCTATTCTGATAAAAAACATCTCAACCTATCAAAAGACAAAGGATATTCACAGAGGATATATCAAGGCAAAGGATAAGGAAGCATACAGGCGTAAATATGAAAGCAGCCTGATCCTTTATGAAGCTTCCGGAAAGGCACTAAAGGATGCAGGCATTAAAAAGCTTCCGGAATTGGCAGCTTTGCAGAAAGAATATACCGCCCTGCAAAAGAAGAAAGAAGCCATATATTCCGACTACGGAAAGCTGAAAAAGAAAGTCAAGGAATATCAAAAGATCAAGCAGAACGTTGATACGATTTTACAAAAGGAAAAATCAGGCAAGGCGCATACAAAAGCCCTTGAATAATTCCTCTTGTGGATGATGAGTAAAATCCATGGTATGATATGGCTAACTAAAGAAACGGGAAAGAAAAAATATTAAGGACAGAAAACAGTTTCCGGAAGAAAAGGAGCTGATATTATGACACGCGGGGAAATATGGAAAGATTTTTTTAAGAAAGTAATAGTGCCGGTTTTACTTACAGCCTTTCTCTTTTATTGGGGAACGAAAATATTTACGCAAAACGGGGCAACAAACTATTTTTATGTATGGTTGTTTTGCGGTGTTCCTTTCGGTATCAGAAGAATGTTTTTATGGCTGATTCCGATAAATCATGACTTTACTGCAACGGTAGGAATATTTGCTGTAAATATCATTGTCGGCGGATTGATCGGCTGCATTGTGATTATATGGCAGCTTCTGGCTGCGGCATGGTATATTCCACTTACGATATACAGGCTTGTAAAAGAATAAATTGCAGAAAGAAGTGTTTTTATGAAAAGGGAAAAAGAAAGAATTATCCGAAGCTGGTTTGAAATGTGGCTTCATAAAGAAGATACGGATATTCAAGATTTGTTTGAGGAAAATGCCGTGTATATAGAAAGTTGGGGACCGGAATATCACGGAGCAGAGAAAATTAAACATTGGTTTTATGAATGGAATACTCGCGGAGAAGTTCTAAAATGGGATATTAAACAGATTTTTCATAATGAAAATCAAACGATTGTCTTTTGGTTTTTTGAATGCGAAATGAAAGACGGTATAAAACAGAGCTTTGACGGAATATCAGCTATAACATGGAGCACGAATGAGAAAATAACAAAGCTTCAGGAATACGGATGCAATATAGAAAGATATGATCCTTATGCGGATGGTGAAAATCCCGTATTCAGAAATAAAAAATCCTTATGGTTCTAATAGATAAAAATAGCGGACGCAGCGGCCACAAGTTCATGGCTGTCGCGTCCGTTTTTTCTTGCCCCCTATGTTACGCAGTTAAACCTTGATTTTAAGGATATAGATATAAACCCTTAATATAAGCTGAAACGCTTCTAAAAAGCAAGGTTTTACAAGGCATTTACACCTTCTATTTCGTAACAAGGCTTCTCTTTTTTCTCATCCTTTCCGCCGCTTGCTTTCTTGTGATTTTCTTTCTGCAGCCGGGGCAATATTTTGCATTGTTGGACTTTGATGCAAAGGGCGCTCCGTATACAGTGCAACGGCGTTTTCCCTCCGGTGCGTAAAGCTCTGAAAAAAGCTCTCTATCAAGAGGAAGCACCGCATCGGAAAACCAATGGCAAAGAAGCGAACAGGATATAAGCTACGGACAAGGACAGGCTTCCCCATCGTCAAGTAAAATGCAGTTTCCATTATCATAGTTACAGCATTCTTTTCTCACAAGGCGATTGACAAGCTTTACCTGTTTGGGTGAAAGCGTTTTTGATTTCCTCATATTTCATCGGCGGGATCAATGGAAAGCGTGGCAAATTCCTGATCGGACAGGCTGTTTACCTTTTTTACCGTACGCTTTGCAAGCTTCCGCATATCCTTATCCATAAAGGATAGAGTAAATGCGATTTTCTCCGTTACTTCCTCTTTGCTTTCGCCTCTGTAAATGCTTAACAAATTCATTTCTTCTACTGTAAAAGGATTCATGCTCATACCTCCAATTCATAATTTTTTGTTTTCGTGTTATGTTTTTTGTGTTCAGACTGTTTCTTTGCTTCCTTTAGCTGTGCTCTGATAGACGGCTTTTTCTCCGAATCAGTGGAATGGTGTTCCTCCGCTTTAACCGCTTTTGCAAGCTCGGTAAGAGAAATAGATTCTCCCGCCTTTACTTTCTGTTCAAGCTCGTCTACGGTAGGTGCAGGCGGTGTGTTATTCATAATTCCGTCAACCATGTTGTAATTTTGCTCTGTAGAAATCTCGGCAGTTTTCAGGTAATTATCCGGTTTCAGAAATTCCGGGGCTTCCTTGTAACCAAGTCGGTCTACATAGTGAGCCGTGTCCTTTCCGTCCTTATGAAGTACAACCACATCGGAAACAGACAGGCTGTGTCCATAAAAGTCCTTTGGATGATCGATATTAAAGCGGGTATAAATATCCTCAAGGGAAAGTCCCTTTGAAAGCTCCGCCTCATATACCTTGACATAGTTATCCGGGTTAAGTATCTGCCCCGATTCTTTTAAGCGGTCGTAGGATTCAAATTGAAGCTCTCTTGTGTCCTCGCCGCGCTTTAGCTGATAGATCCGAAAGGTATCTTTTTCAGGGGTAGTGTTTTCAGCCTTTGCGTAAAGCTCTTTGATCTGTCCGTTTGTGAGTTTTCCGGAACGCACCTCATCTAAAAGCTGCTTGCATTTCTCCTTTGTTCCGGCATATAAAAGCTCGGACTGCGCCTTGCCGTTTTCCTTTACGATATAGGCCTCAAGGCGAAAGTTTTTCGTGCTGTCTTTTTCAGAGGGATCCTCCAGTACCTTGTAGATATATTCCGGGGTAGCTTCAATGCTGCCTTTCTTTCTGAAATTTCTTTGAAGCTCTATTACGCGTTCTCCCGTAAGGGGCTTTATGCTGCTGACAGCATCCGCCGCATAGATTGCATTGGAATTAAGCTGTCTTTGCCACGCAGAAGCTTTCGGCGACCAACGAAAGCCGTTTGCCTTTAATTCATCTCTGATTTTGCCGTCCGGCTTATCGTCAAAGAAAAGCTGCAAGCGGTTATCCTTTACATTGATTTCAGCTCTGCCTCCGGCAAACTCCCAGCCTGTGTAAAGCTTATCCTTATTTACCGAAAGGCTTTGAATACGCTCTTTAATTCTTCTGATTTCTGCATTGTTATTGGAAAGTGCCCATGACGGATAGGGCTTGTCCTGAATGCCTCTGATTTCCATTCTTTTCTTTAGCTTTTCGATTGCCTCACTGTCAAGCTCCGGGCAGCCCTCAAGGCTTTTATGCTTTCGGTAGTAGGCATTGACCGCCTTCATGGTTTCCTGCGTCTTTGTCAGCTTCTCAAGCTTTGCAGTTAATTTCTTTACAGCGTCCGGATCGTCTGCACTGATTCCGCCCATTCCGGTGCTTCTGATTTTTTCAAGAAGTCCTTGAATATCTTTCCATTCTCCATAATTTTTATCACGGGCGGCGTTTTGTTTTTCCTTTTTTCTCGTAGGAAAGTTGGAGCCTCCCGCAATCAGTACAGAGGGAACGCGGGAATCAATGGGAAACCCGATATTCATATTTTCCGTAACTAGTTTAGAATAGATATCAAGGAAGGCATCGATTTTACCATCAAAT
>CAUSUG010000212.1:0-3810 GCA_963534765.1 uncultured Oribacterium sp. | reverse complement strand
GCTATGGTCATTGATGATTTCAATGACATAGCTTGTGCTCATATACATTACCAATCCGCCGGATTCGAAGGTTAAGCAACGCTCTGCATCGGTTAAATCTTTCTCGTCCTGCTTGTTTTCTTGACTTTCAACTTCTTCTAATAATTCTTCTTGCATCAATTCTTCTGCCATGCTGCTTCCCTCCTTAAATGTTTTCAATGGCTTGAGAGTACAAGCCTAGCATACAAATGTTTCCATCTCCTAAGATGGAGCAACCATTAATACCACTGGACTTTAAGTCATACGCATTGAAGTAGGCGGGGAGTGGCTTTACCACAACCTGCTGTTCTCCGATTAAGTCATCTACGAATAGGCAGCAAGACTTGTCTCCGGCCTCTACCCAGATGAGAACACCGTCCTGTAACTCGGTGTATTTTCCTTCGATGCCGTAGAAATTGTTCAGGCGAATGATTGGATAGAAAACATCCATTCTCTTTACCATCTCATTTCCGTTCTCGTCAAATACGACTTCGGAATCATCTACCTTGAAGGACTGACGGATATTTACGATAGGAATGGTGAAGATGGTATCTCCAACATTTACCTTCATACCGTCCATAATAGCCAGTGTAAGAGGAATCTTCATGGTGAAGGTTGAACCCTTACCGATATCACTGGAAATGCTGATGGTACCTCCAACAGACTCCAGATTCTTCTTTACTACGTCCATACCAACGCCTCGACCGGAGAACTCGGTTACTGCAGTGTTGGTGGAGAAGCCGGGAAGCATAATCAAGCCCAAAGCTTCTTTCTTGCTGTATTCGGAACGAGGCTTGTAAAGGATTCCCTTTTCCTCGGCCTTGTCTAAGAGCTTTTCCGGATCCATACCGTAACCGTCATCCTGAACGGTAATGATAACTTCGGAAGAAGTGTGGGAAGCGGAGAGGATTAACTCACCCTGAGAATCCTTACCTGCTGCGATACGCTCTTCCTTGGTTTCCTCGATACCGTGGTCCATACTGTTACGGACGATGTGCATCAAAGGATCCTGAATACTATCTACGATTGTCTTATCCACTTCGGTATCCTCACCGATGATGGTAAGCTTAACGTCTTTTCCAAGCTTTTGCTTCATATCACGAACGATACGGTTCATCTTCTGGAAAACACCGGAGATGGACACCATTCGTAAGCTCATGGCGATATCCTGAAGATCGTCTGTTAACTTACGAAGCTGTCTTGCAGACTTCATGAAGTTGTCCAGACTTTCCTGAGGCAGCATACGAAGAACAGGAGAGGAGGTTACCATAGATTCGGTAATAACAATTTCTCCTACCAGGTCGTTTAAGCTGTCCAGCTTCTGCAGGTTTACGGAAATCAAGCTCTGCTTTACAGGTGCTGCAGCCTTTTGCTGTGCAGTCTGCTGAGCCGCTGCAGGCTCTTTACTTGCCTTTGGTGCGGAACTGCTTTCTGCATTTGCGCTCTTAACCTCAGCCTTTGCCTCAGCCTTTGTTGCCTCTACCGGCTCATAGGAGAGGATATGGCTCTGCTCCCGTAAGATTTTCTCACCCTTTTCGCAGTCCTCGTCACTATCGAAGGCAAGGAAAAATCCTTCATCGATAATGGTTTGTGCTGTTTCCGGATTGCTATCCATATCTGCAGGATAATAACGGAACTCTAAGTCAAATTCCTTGATTGCATTTACAATCATAAAGGCACGAAGATTTTCCATGCCGATTCCTTCATCTAAGAAGACATGAATGAATTTCTTAGCCTTATCGTCCTTCGGAAGATTGCGATTCTCACCGGAAGCCTTTGTGCTGTCTGCCGCTTCTACAACAGGAGCGGAGTCAGCAGGAGCTTTTCCGGAAATCTTTGCCAAGAAAGCATTGATGGAACCTGCAAATTCTTCAACATTGTTATCCAACTCTTCGCCGGCCTTTACCTTCTCCAGTCCGCTACGAAGAAAATCCTCAGAACGGAACATTAAGTCAAAAAGTTCACTTTTCTGGTCTCCGCTTAAAGAATCAATTCCCTTATCACGAATAAAGAAGAACATGTCTTCAATATGGTGAGCGATATTGGAGAGAGGAGTGAACTCCATCATGGCACTGGAACCCTTAATGGTGTGCATGATTCGGAAAATTTCATTTACGTCATCTGTGGAGAAATCCCCTACCTTTTCGTCTGCGATAAGCATTTCGTCCAACTTATCCAGGAGCGCTTCTGTCTCCAAGAGATAGGTGTCCAGCATTCCTTCCATTGTACTATCCATAGTTTTACCACCTTTTCCTATTTACTAAACTGTGTTCTGTTGCACAGCAGTATCCTCGTTATCTATCGGCAAAATCCCTACTGCCATAAGGCAAAGTTGGAAAATGCCGAAAAAAAACACTGCCCTTTCGGCAGTGCTTCTATTCCCATTTCCTCCATAAAAGGGAGAAAAACTCAGTATTCCAGAAAAGTTCGGAAGCATCCTTTCTTCCTGAAATCATCATTTTCCTCTTCCTATCATCCTATGGAAAAGGGGCTAGAAGCTCTTCGCTGCTGCCATAAGTCTTCTTAAGTCATTGTTTACAGAGTTTACCATATACTGGTAAGCATAGGTGGTTTTAACAAGCTCCACCTGTTCCTGATCCATGTCCACGTTATTTCCATCTAGTCGACTGGATTCGTTTTTTGTGCTGTGAATTCTTGCCCTCTGGGACTGTATTGCATTCCCGATGGCGACTTTTTTCCGTCCACCCTGCTCCGCAGTAGAAATGCGGTGGAGAAGTTCATTCTCAAAGGTGAGATATTTTGACTTGTAATTCGGCGTATCCACATTGGCAATATTGTTTACCGTAAGATTCTGCCGTCCCCAGAGTAAATCCAGGGTCTTCTCCGTGAGGGCTACTCCATTTCCATAAAATAATGACATAGCTATCCTTTCTCTCTGTTTTTTAGCTCAACACAATATCGGACAGTTTTGCTTTTTTATAAGAGAAAAGCAGATTTTTCTTTTTGCTTTTTTTAGAATTCTGTCTTTACTCTTCCTGTTTTCGTGTTTTGCTTTTTTGGGCCTTATTATCCTTTAGCGGAATTTGAAAATCTTTCCATATAATTAAGAAGAAAGTTTTTTGCATAATAGCATTTTCAGAAAGAAAGTACAAGAAAGCTTCTTGAATCTTTTTCACAGACAGGGAAAATCCTTTGAGAAAGCACGGATTCTCTTATATAAGTATGGGCTACGCCGATGAATCTATGAGCTTATAAGATCGACAATAAAAATAGGAGTTCGAAATTCAAGGAGGAATGAAAACGTGAAGAAAAAACAAGAAATGAAGGGGTCTATATTGGAGAACTTTGGACTGGGGCAGAAAATGTCATTGATTATCGGTGGGCTGACCTTTGTAATGTTGCTTTGCTTACTGTATTTTTTGCTACATAGCTTTAGATTATCTATGAACAAAAAAGTAGATGCCAATATGGCGGATAAGGTGGAACAGGCTTCCTATACTCTGGATGACTTAATTACCAAGCTGAACGCTACAGCCGATAATATTGAAGCAAGCATCAGCTTTGTATTTGACCAGCATGATGAGGTGGGAGGTGTTCCCGGAAATCCCTGGACCATTAACGATGAGGATGGAAATCCCCAGAGCATTACCCCTATGGAAAATGTATCTTTCCGGAGCCGTGTGGTAAATGCTTACCTTCCTGCTTCCCGTTACAATGCGGAGGTAGTGATTTTAAATGCGCTGTATGCAAACCTTAAGACGGAACCGAATCTGGCAGATATCGGTATTTTATTCGAGCCAAATGCATTTTATCAGGGCTGTCTCTTATACA
>CAUSUG010000211.1:0-3878 GCA_963534765.1 uncultured Oribacterium sp. | reverse complement strand
AAGTAATATAAAATACACATTATTTAGGATAAAATTATGAATAAAAAAGGAGCTACAGTATGCCGGTATTATCCAGATTTTATGGAATTATCATTAGAATGTATTTTCAACAGGCAGAACATAATCCGCCTCATATTCATGCATTGTATGGTGAAGAAATGGCAGCTATTACAATCCAGAGTGGCGAGATTTTGGAAGGGCATTTGCCCCCTAAGGCATTAACTATGGTTAAGGAATGGGTTGAGCTACATAAAATAGATCTTTTGCAAATGTGGGATACGCAGGAGTTTAAAACTCTTGCTCCGTTAGAGTAAGGAGTTGTTTAAATGATGCATAAAGTTAAAGCGGTAAGCGCACTTCCAAATTTTTGCCTAAGTGTTCAATTTGTAGAAGGGATTACGAAAATATATGATGTAAAACCTTTGTTTTCTAAATGGGCAGCTTTTAAGCTTCTACAAGAAGACCCTAAATTATTCTCTGATGTGGAAGTTGATGTGGGCGGATATGGCATCATTTGGAATGATGAATTAGACTTATCTTGTGATGAACTTTTTGAAAATGGCAAATCTGTACAAACTCCATTTGATAATATTATAGCATTTACTGATGCTACTAGGCTATGGGGGCTAAATGAGAGTACGCTTCGTAAAGCTATTGCTTACGGAAAGCTGGTTAATGGTGTTGATGCCTGTAAATATGGAAAACAATGGGTGGTAACTGTTGATGCCATGAAACGAGAGTATGGTATTCCTATGTTTGAAAGTAGATTGGTTTCTGAAGATTTAGCACCATATAAAGTTTTGAAAAATCAAAAAAAGAATAGTTGAGGAAAATTTATAGCAGTTGTAGTTCTATTTGATGAAAAAATCCGAAAGAGGAGAGTTTCTTTTGATATTTGCTTAAAATTACAAATAGCGTAAATTGATGAAATTTTGCCACTCTATGATATTGCTTCATAGGGTGTCATTTTGCTTTCTCAGTTTTAACTCTGTCATGTGGGACTATTTTAAGCCGGAAATGAGTATTGTTGATATCGCCTACTTGCTGGGCTATGCAGAGCAAAACTCCTTCCTCAGAGCATTTACAATATGGACCGGGAAGAGCGTTACGAAATATAGACAAAGCCTGAGTAAGTAACGGCAGGAACTTACAGTAATTCAGGACAGTAAAGGACTGTAAAGGTTCAGAAGATGAAGCTAATAATGCAATAGAGTCTGTAATGGGAACAATCTGAGCCCGCCGGTATTTGCAGAAGCTCAGCGAAGTGAAGGACTGCAAATGTCAAAAAGATGAAGCGAATGATGCAGTAGGAGGCTGCAATGGGGGCAATCTGAGCCCGTCAGTACTTACTGAAAGCGAGCACTGCGAAGCTTGAAGTTAGTACTGCTACGAAGGCGAGGTTAGCGGGAGCGTGTCCCCTAACAGCCCTATACTGCATCAGAGCGAATATTTGCAATCATTGTAGTCTTTCCCTCATCATTCTTTGGAAAGATATCTCACCCCTACGCCATGCTTTCGCAAAGCTTCCTTCAATTCTTCCAGATACACCTTGCCCTGTTCGTTATTCGTAATGGTGAAGAACTTATGCAGTCCGGACTTTCTCAGAATTTGAATAGCATAATATCTTTCTCCATGACGGTTATGGATAGGATCCACATGGACGGCACGCATTTCGGAAAAGGGAATGGCCCGTTTTCCGATACAGATTAATCCTGCATGAATATAAAGAGTATCTCCCACGATATGGTAGGGGGCAAAAAAACTGCCCCCTGTTCTTAAGATGATTAGACGTCGGAACAGCCAAATAAGGCCTATGAGAAGGAGAAGAAGTTGGACTAAAAATGGGGATTGATATGTACTCCTACTTCCTTCTATAAAATAGTAAAAAAATTTCATTTGCCTCCTCTTTCTGCCTTGAATTTTCAATGGATATCAAACAGAATTTTGCCTTTTTTTTAAATCGTATAGCCCTGAATGATACGTTTTCATTCCTAAACTTTCAGTACACAAAGGAATTAACCACCTCTACCGTATCCGGTAAGATCTCCATGTTGGCGATGGAATTTCCGGACAGCTTTACCTTCTTTAAATTTGGGAGATTTCTTAGCATACTGATATCGGAAATGTAATTGTCGGAGATATCCAACTCTTCAATAGTATTTAGCCCTTCCAGACAATCCAGACTTTGCAATTTATTGCCGGGAATTATCAGCTTTTTTACTGCCTTAAAATGAGATAGATAAGCTTTGGCATTTTGATCAAAATTCTTGCTGTCATCATCTACATTGTGAATCTCCGCCTTTTCCAGGGCTAGAGTTTCCGTACTATTGTCATCTTCCATTCGACGTAAGGAAAGGCTGAGAACCGGACCATCCGCTACATTACTGTCATCCTCAGGATAAAAGTACATTTCCCTTACCCCGATATTGGAAAGGGCTTTCGTGTAATCCTTATAGCGGTCCATAGGAGTTCCCAGCATGGTCAGTCGTTCCAAAGCAGGAAGCTCCCGCAACACATTTCCCAAGTCCGTATCTACCAGTCCGGTGATCCCGGATCCCACAAAGCTTAAGTCAGTCAGAGAATTCATTCCCCGCAAAATGTCGGCACTGTAATCGGACATATAGTTTCGAACCGTTAGCTTCTTTAAAGAGGGCATGTGGGCAATCTTGTCCAAATCCCAAACCAAGAGATTGGCTTCTTCCAAAGCTGTTAAGCCGTGTAAATCCGGTAAGTCAAAGTTATGGTAGTTGATATACAGTTTTTGTAAGGAAGTCAGAGTGGGTAAAGCATTTACGTTTTCCACATCATGGCAATCCAGAGATAAGCTGTTTAAGGAAAGATGATTGGCCAGCCCGTCTAAGGAAAGAATGGGCAGGTTTTCAAGGCTTAAGGACTTGAGATTTGGCATGTTCTTTGCAAAGTTTAAATCCTTTAGGCTTGTGATATCCTTAAGCTTTAGATTTTCAAGCTGAGGCATACCGGATAAAACACTAACATTGTCCAGAGGCTCATTATTGGGGCCGGTAATGGAAAGATCGGTACAGTTACTAAGAGAAGAAAGGGGGGAAAGGTCTAAAACCACCGCATCATTCCCTATAATATTAAGGGAGAGACTTTTTAAAGAGGGAAGGTTCCTTAGAAAAAGTAGCCCGCCCTCATAATCTTCATCTACACGAACGCCAAGAGATTCCAAAGAAGTGAATTCGCTCAAGATATTTTCAATGCTTATCTCTTCGTTATCTTGAGACCAATATGTGGATAAAGTATGGGAAAAATTCACTCCGGAAATTCCTAAAATCTCCTCCGGATGGGGAAGAATCCTTTTTAAATCTGCGGCATAGATATATTGGTCGGAATAATACTTTAAATTGCCTAGATTTTTCAAATCTTGGCTATAGCTCGTATTATCATAGCTGAAGCTTATATTTCCATCTAATTTCAGGCTCACAAGGCCTGTAAAAGCCTGAAGGCTGGATTCGTCGATGGAGTCTGTAGAGGGGAGGAAAATGGTCTTTTCTTCTAAAGCTTCTCCTGCTTCATCTACGCTTTCAGCATACGAAAATACCCATTGTTCAGCGGCATTGTCACTTTTTCCCGATTTTTTCCGGATATCCAAATATTGAATGGAACCATAGTCCTTAGGAGTCAGTTCCGAGACGGGCTTAGCGAAGACCTGTTCCACAAAGCGGATTACAGTGCTATCCTCCGGCGTAGTGCAGTAGCTTGGACTTGCTGCAATGAAGGTGGAGGAGTCGGAGCTTTGATAGAAAATTCGACTTAAGCTAAGGAATATAATAATGCTTGGTAAAAATAGTACCGCAAGAAGAATCCCTAATAGATATTTTGGAGATTCCTTTTTTGGGGGGGCTGTATAGGGA
>CAUSUG010000210.1:0-3886 GCA_963534765.1 uncultured Oribacterium sp. | reverse complement strand
CTCCTTTACCGCCTCTTCTACATTTTGATAGAGCGTATCGCATTCTTTACATCCTGCACCAATTACCTTAATTTCCATATTCATCCCTCTTTACGTTTCTTTCCAACTTTACTACTCTTTAATTCTTTAATTTCATGGGACTATTCATCGTCTCTTTCCAAGCCTCATCAATGCTCCGAATCACCTTCGGTCCAACCTTGGACAAAAATACCAGCTCGGAAATCTCCTTCTCAGAGCATGGCTTATAGTCAATCAGTTCTTCCACCACATCCACCTGCGTCCAGCTCCGGTCTAAAAGGAAGAAGCCCTTAATTCGATAGCATTCCGGCAGAACCGCTTGCAGAAATTGTTGAAATCTCCCCTTTTCCACATTTTCGGAGCAAAGCAAGGAAATCGTCTTCGGCTTGTTGTCCACCGTATTTAAGCTTTCCTCTGAAAATGCCCAATCCCCCTGTAGAAAAGCTTCTTTCATAAAGCTTAAGTCCGCCTGCCCATGAGCGCAGGATAAAACTTGGCAATGCGGATTCACTCCCCGAACCAAGGAAAAGACTTTTTTGTATTGCTCTTCTGAAATCAAATCTATTTTATTGATGATGGCAACATCACAATGCTTTAACTGCCTGTCCACCGTTTCCGTATCCTTCACCTGCTTTGGAAAATGCACGCCGTCAATCAGGCAGATTACCCCCTGAAAATCATACACATCCTCTGCCAGCACCTTCACACTCTCTAAAATATCCATGATATTGGACGGATCCGCGAGCCCTGAGCTTTCCACAAAAAGAAACTCCGCATCGCTCTTCGCAAGCTCCGCCAAAGCTTCCACAAAGGATAACTGAAGGCAGGAGCAAAAAATGGAACCTCGATTGATTTCTTTGATTGGAATCCCCTGTTTTTGCAGAATGCTTCCGTCAATCCCGATTTTTCCGAATTCATTTTGAATCACCGCAAGCTTTTTATCGGAAAATGCCTCCAAAACATGCTGTAGGAAGCTGGTTTTTCCCGCCCCCAAAAAGCCTGTTAAAACAAATAACTTTTTCTTCTCCATTACTCCTCCTAAAAAGTATCAAAGTATTGCCTTCTTCTTGCATATATCCCTTCTAAATCATAGCGGAAGCACCGCCTGCAACGCATTAAAAAGATAGCCTATCAAGATAATCCCTATGATACATATTCCTATAAAAATTCCCAAAAGCTTCGGTTTAATCACCTTCCGAAGCATAATCATAGAAGGAAGCGACAGCGTTGTCACTCCCATCATAAAGGAAAGCACCGTCCCGAGCTCCGCGCCTTTCATAAGAAGCGACTCCGCTATAGGAATGGTTCCGAAAATGTCCGCATACATGGGAATCCCCACTAAGGTTGCCAGAATCACGCCAAAGGGATTCCTTGCTCCCAGTAAAGAGAGAACCCAAGCCTTAGGAATCCAGTTATGAATGAAAGATCCGATTCCCACCCCTAAAAGAATATAGGGAAAAACCTTTCGAAAAGTCATTTCCACTTGCTCTTTGGCATAAGAAAGTCGTTCTTTAAAGGATAATGTGGGAATGTCCTGCTCTACAGCCGATACCCCTCGAAGAATGTCCTCCACTTCATTTTCCATGCCTAAATGCTCAATCACAGTTCCTCCTATAACTGCCAGGCAAAGCCCTAAAAGGACATAGACAAAAGCAATCCTTATCCCAAATATACCGCTTAGCAATACTAAACTCCCCAAGTCCACCATGGGAGAGGAAATCAGGAAGGAAAAAGATACCCCCAAAGGAAGTCCTGCTGCCGTAAATCCCATAAAAATCGGAATGGAAGAACAAGAACAAAAGGGAGTAACCGTCCCCAAAAGAGCGGCTACCAGATTGGCAGAAAGCCCCCGAAAATGCCCCAATATCTTCTTCGTTCTTTCCGGCGGAAAGAAGCTTTGTAGAAAAGAAATGAAAAAAATCAGCACACATAGCAAAATCGTGATTTTTATACAGTCATACAAAAAGAAGTGTAAACTGCCCCCGATACGACTGTCCACATTCAACCCCAGCTTCTCTAAAGCTAAACGCAGTAAACGGCTTAGCCATGTCATCCTAAGAACTTCATCCTGAATAAATTCCATTCGTTGCACCTATCTCTCCTTTGAGTCGATCTTTTATTTCTACCGTTCTTCCAAAACTCCCTCCAAATACTCAAAATCCTCTTGCAATTGCTTTTCCGGATACCTCCTTCTTGCTTCCTGAATCCGCTCTGCCACTCCCTCTTTTTTTCCATAGCAGCAGAGATCCAGAAACAAATCCAGAATGGTAAAGTTCTTTTTATAGAACGCATTCTCTTTGTATTTTCTGAAAAGAGCTTCACTATCTTTATAAAGAGTCTCCGCCTCCTTGTATTCCTTTAAGTAAAAATAGTTTAAGCAGAGATTCAACCTTCTGACCATCTCTACAGAAGGCATTTTCTTTACCCCGGGCTCCAATTCTTTTAGAATTTCCACCGCAGCACGATATTCTTTTTTTCCTGTTAATGCCGCAGTACGATTCAGCTCGGCAATAGCTCTAAGATGCTTGGATTTTACCTTGTCCCGAATCGCTGTTATCTTTTCCAGGTATTCATCATATTTTGCCTCGCTGAGTAAAGGGGTAAGGGCGTTGATTTTCCTTCCGTAAAAGAAAGTATAGGACAGATTTATAATAACGCTGATGAGTAGCACTGCAATCGACAAAGAAATGTAAATGCGCATGGTTTCTTCTTCACTAAGCTGAAGCCTTAGCTTGAAAAATAGAAGAATAAGACCGAATAGGATACCCAGAGCGATACATATTTTCATGCTTTTCCTGATTGTTTTCATATATCTCCTCGTTTAAGCTGTTTCACTAATCTGTAATAAATAACTTTTGCAAGCTTTAGGATAGCAAAAATTGTATAAATAGAAAATATTGTCCTTATTTCCTACGTGCCATTTTACGATATTCCGACGGAAAGAGTCCTGTATTATTTTTAAATTTTTCCGCAAATCTTCCGGCATTGGAATACCCGACAGCCGAAGCTACCTGGTCGACTGTAAGATCTGTAGAAGCTAGCAGCATTTCCGCGTGGCTCATCCGTCGCTCTTGGATATACGCAGAAACGGTGCAGTGATAGATGTGCTTAAAAGAGGTCTTCAACTTTGTTGTACCCATACAGGCAATTCGTGCAAGGGTATCCAGCGGAAGCGCCGAGTTAAAATGGTCATGGATATAGGAGGTAACATTACTTAAGGCTTCCCTGTCCTGCTGGGATATTTTTGCAGATAAATCACTTTTGCTTTTCTTTCCGTGTTCATAAACAAGAGAAACCGCTTCCGCGACCTTGGCTTCATAGAATAACTTTGCCGGTATGCCTTCTCCTTTATACTCCCAAACTTGGCGTAAAAGACGGGACATCTCCGGAAAGTCGAGCGTCTGCCCGATGCGACGGAACGCCTCATTGGGAGGAAGGTAGTCATCCGGATAGCTTTCCCGCAGATATTTTTCATAATATGCGGGAAATACTTCAATCCCTATGGAACGGATCGGAATATTCTTGTGCATGATGGATTTATAGACATTATGCCCTCCGTGAAAGGTTTTGACACATCCCGCAGTTAACCGCCGGTAAGGGGTCAACTCCTCCCCGGACACGGAATCATAGTAAGTAATGCTTAGGCACTCCGGCGTAGTAAGAGAAATAAAGTGATCCTCGAAAAAATAGAAATCATGGATTTTAATATCAAACAAATCTTTTTCTCCATAGACCCAGTAATATCCACAGGCTACTACCTTTGGTGCGAGATACAATTTTCCGGCAGAACTAAAGTTCTGTGTAGATTCACACTCAACAAAACCGCTGCGGGTAAGCCATTCTCTATAAAATTCGTTGACTTCCATAG
>CAUSUG010000209.1:0-3899 GCA_963534765.1 uncultured Oribacterium sp. | reverse complement strand
AAATAGGGGACTACACTGTAGTAGTTTTTGTGGGAGGAGGGTTCGATGAAATTAATCCGACAGGTGACATGGATCATCTTTTTTACTTTCTTAGGAGAAATGTGTAATAAACTTTTGCCTTTGCCGGTTCCGGCAGGAGTTTATGGTTTGATTTTTATGCTGATTTTCCTAATGCAGGGAATCATTCCCTTGGATGCGGTGGAGCAGGTAGGAAATTTCATGCTGGAAACCATGAGCATTATGTTTTTGCCGGCTGCAGTAGGGATTATGACCGTAACAAAATTACTGATGCCGGTTTTAGTACCTTACCTTGTAATTATTGTCTTATCCACGATTATTGTTATGGCGGTTACCGGCTTGGTAAGCCAGAGAATTCTAAAAATAACAGAGAGCAGAGAAGATAAAATCAAGGAAATGCGTTCTATGGAGTCTGCATTGGAAAAGAAAGAGAAAATTCAGGAAGAAATTCGAGAGATACAGTTGGAAGATTTAAAACATGGCTTAAAGGGCTTGGAGGAGGATTAATGAAAGAAATTTTAATGAGTTCAGAACACTTCGGTTTTGGCTTAAGTATATTTATTTATCTCCTTGCCATCCAAATCAAGCTTCGTTTAAAGTGGGATTTTTTAAACCCTTTGCTTGTTTCAACCATTATTATTGTGGGAATCCTACTGGCTACGGAAATTCCCTATGCCAAGTATAAACAGGGTGCGGGGCTTTTGAGCTATTTTTTGACACCGGCTACGGTCTGTTTGGCTATTCCCCTCTATAAGCAATGGTCCTTGTTGAAAAATAATTTCAAAGCGGTTTTTTTAGGGATTTTTGCAGGGACTTTGAGCTCTATCGGCAGCATTTTACTGCTTGGTCTATTGTTTCATTTACCTAATGAACATATTTCTACCTTACTGCCAAAGTCCATTACCACAGCTATCGGTATGGGAATTTCGGAAGAAACCGGAGGATATGTAACCTTAACCGTAGCAGCTATTGTTTTAACGGGTATTCTGGGAAGTATTCTTGCGGACCTTGTCTTTCGTATTTTCCCCATTCATCACCCTATTGCCAAAGGTCTTGCTTTGGGAACCAGCGCCCATGCCATCGGTACGGCTAAAGCCTTGGAGCTTGGTGAAGTAGAAGGAGCGATGTCTTCTCTGGCTATCGTTGTTGCCGGAATTCTTACGGTAATTTTGGTTCCTATAGTCAATAATGTGGCCTTTGGCTAGAGGCTAAAAAGGGTAAGTCTTCTGTGCCGGGATTGTAAGAAAAATGTCCAAGCTTTTTCCCGGAAGCTTTGCTAAAATGGAGCAGAGAATGAAATTTTAGGAGGAGCAATGAAGAAGAAAAGACTGATACTTTCCCTTGCCTTGAGTCTGTCCCTGTTGGCCTATTCAGGCTTTAGTTTTGCGGACGGTCCGGAGTTGGATGACCATACCACGGTGAACAGCGGTCCCGGAGTAGCGCTGGGAAAGAATGAAAATACCGTTTCTGTAGCAGATTCCTATTTGCAGGTATACTCAGGTGTGCTTTCCGGAGAGAATGTTCCTTTGCTGAGTGACTACGGCTTTTCCGGCTATGGGGTGTATGGCTACAATGAGATGTCCGCCGATTTATTTAAATTGAAGGATGCCTATCCGGCATTACAGTTATCCTCCTTGGGCAAAACCATTGACGGAAGAGAGTTGTATTGCGGTATTGTAGGAAATCCTAATGCCTCGAAGAAGATTTTGGTTCATGCCAGTATCCATGCCAGAGAGTATATTGTGACCAAGGTAGCCATGCGTCAGCTGGCAAGCCTTTTGGAAATGGAAAAGAACAATCAGCCCTATGGCGGTAAATCCATGAAGGATATGTTGCAAAACTGTGCCGTTTACTTTGTTCCTATGGTGGATCCGGACGGCGTTTCTTTGGTGCAAAACGGTTTGGCCGGTATAGGATCTGAGGAAGTAAGAAATACTATTCAAAGTATTGCGGCTAAAGAAAATCCTACAGACTTGAACAGCTATTTCCGCTTATGGAAGAGTAATGCCAGAGGCGTAAACCTGAATAAAAACTTTGATGCCAACTGGTCCATCACTGTGGACAAAAAGGGCTATCCGGCAAAGGACGAGTATAAGGGTTCTGCAGTGGAATCAGAGATAGAGTCCAAGGCATTGGCGGATTTACTTCGAAAAGAAAAATTCACCTCCACCATCAGCTACCATACTCAGGGAGAAGTCATTTATTGGTATTTCGGCCAGGGAGAGTATGTTCCGAAAGCCAGAAGATTGGCGGAAATCGTGCATAAGAATTCTTCTTATCCTGTCATTGATTACTATTCTCCTCAGTATGCCGGAGGTTTTAAGGATTTTGCAGAGCAAAAATACCAGATTCCTTCTGTGACCATTGAGTGCGGAAAGGGTGTCAGTCCTGTACCGGAAGAACAGATTGATAAGATATGGGATGGACAGAAGGGAATTCTTCCGGATCTTCTTTATGATTACATGGGCTAAGATACAATAGAATATCGAAAAAACTATTTTTGGGGTACGGATTGGAACCGGAAAGCTTAAGCTTCCTTTTCCAAGCGGTACCCCTGTTTTAGCTTTTTCTTGTGAAACAGCTTTTCCTTATGCTATAATAGGCAAATTAAAATAATGATTAAATTTAGGAGGATAAAATGGGGACAGAAGAGATGCTTGGAAAAGAGAATGAGCTTGAGTCCAAGAATTTTATAGAGAATTTCATCGATGAAGATTTGCGGGAGGGAAAGGTTAAGGAAATCAAAACCCGTTTTCCACCGGAACCCAACGGTTACCTCCATATCGGACACGCCAAGTCGATTTTATTAAATTACGGCATTGCCAAGGAATACAACGGTACCTTTAATCTTCGTTTTGACGATACCAATCCGGTAAAGGAAAAGATGGAGTTCGTGGAGAGCATCCGAAAAGACGTGGAGTGGCTGGGAGCGGATTTTGAGAACAGAATGTTTTTTGCCTCCGACTATTTTCCTATTATGTATGAAAAGGCGGTTTACCTGATTCAGAAGGGAAAGGCCTTCGTAGACGATTTAACGGCAGAGGAAATCAGAGAGTATCGTGGAGACTTTACTACTCCCGGTAAGGAGAGCCCCTATCGCAATCGTTCCATTGAGGAAAACCTTCGCCTCTTTGAGGAAATGAAGGCGGGAAAATACCAGGACGGAGAGAAGACACTGAGGGCTAAGATTGATATGGCAAGTCCCAATATCAATATGCGTGACCCGGTTATTTATCGTGTCTCTCACATGAGCCACCACAATACCGGAGATGAGTGGTGTATTTATCCCATGTACGACTTTGCCCACCCTATTGAGGATGCGGTGGAGGGTATCAGCCATTCCCTTTGTACTCTAGAATTTGAGGATCACCGTCCTCTATATGATTGGGTGGTGCAGGAGTGTGATTTCCCCTATCCTCCAAGACAGATTGAATTTGCAAAGCTTTATTTAACCAATGTGGTTACCGGTAAGCGTTACATTAAGAAGCTGGTAGAGGACGGTGTGGTAGATGGTTGGGACGATCCCCGTTTGGTTACTATTGCCGCTTTAAGAAGAAGAGGATACACCAAGGAAAGCCTGGCACAGTTTGTAAAGCTTTCCGGTATTTCCAAGGCCCAGTCCTCCTGCGATTATTCTCTTTTGGAGTATTGTATTCGTGAGGATTTAAAGTTGAAGAGACCTAGACTTATGGCGGTTTTGGATCCCATTAAGCTGGTGATTGACAACTACGAAGGGGAAGGAGAAATGCTTTCCATCCCGAATAATCTTGAAAATGAAGCTTTAGGAGAGAGAGAAGTTCATTTCTCCGGAGAGCTTTACATTGAGAGAGAGGATTTTATGCCGGATCCTCCCAAGAAATATAAGAGATTAACCATGGAAA
>CAUSUG010000208.1:0-3930 GCA_963534765.1 uncultured Oribacterium sp. | reverse complement strand
GTGGTTAACATAAACCACTGCTCAGTCAAGGCGAAGTTAGCGGGAGCGTGCCCGAATTTTAGACCGTTACGGTATGAAATGTATTACCTTTATTCCATCTCTCTATTATTTTCCATCCCTCTATTTCTCCTCAAAGGCCTTACAAATGCCTCTTACTCCTCCAGACGCTCCGGAGCGTAATATAACACCTGTGTGCCGTCATTTTCAAAGGAGAAGGGCACATGGATCAAGTTCTTCATAGCTTCCAGCACCTTTCCCTGCTTTTCCTTCTCCACATAGAAGAGGAGGAAGCCGCCGCCCCCGGCACCCAGCAGCTTTCCGCCTAATGCTCCGGCCTTGCGACCCTGTTCGTAAAGGGCATCAATGCTGTCGGTACTGATGGTTTTTGCGGTCTTTCGCTTTAATTCCCAGGTCTTATGGAGAAGACGACCGAAGTCGTTTAAATCCTTGTGCTTATCCTGCAATACATCCTCTGCCTCCACCAGCAAAGACTTCATCTCGGACAAAAGACTTAGCTTGTCCTGGGGGGAGGACTTTTTATTTTCCTTCTGTACTTCGGAGGAAAAACGGGTAAAGCCGGTGAAGAAGAGCATCAGATTCTCTTCCAAGGCCTTCTTTCTATCCGGGAAAATGAGAATGGGGCTTACGGTATAGCCGTTTTGGGAAAATTCGATATGATTAAGTCCCCCAAAGGCTGCGGCAATCTGGTCCTGCCAGCCGCCGGATTCATTACAGAGTACCCTTTCCAGATAAATGGCTTCATCTGCCAGGGTTTTCTTTCCCACATACTTTCCCTTTAAGGCATGGAAGGCATGGAGCATGCCCACTGCAAAGGAAGAGCTGGTGCCAAGGCCGGAACGGGCGGGAAGATCCGCCTCGTAATTCAAACGAATCTTCTGCATATCCAACATTTTCATCGCCTCCCGGATAGCAGGGTGCTGGATTTCCTCAAGAGAAGAGACTCTTTCCGTCTTGGAGTAGGAAAGCTCGGTGCTATAGTCAAAAAAAGGAGGCAAATGCCGGACATTTACATAACAGTATTTGTCAAAGGTGGTGGAAAGCACCGCTCCGCCATGCTCCTTGAAATATTCTTCCATATCGGTGCCGCCACCGAAAAAGGACATTCGAAAGGGGGTTTTGGTAATAATCATGTTTGCTCCTTATGGAAAATTGATGTAGCTGTCAGAATGAGGGGGATAGCCCTCTTATGCACCCGCCGGGTGGCTTACAAGCTCCTACACATATTAGCCTGTAATTTTGCTTTTACAGTATAGCATTTAATCGGAAATATCCAAATCTTGGGTAATCAGAAACTGATAGCCGGGAAATTTCTCTTCCAGCTCTTTTTGGATGCCGGCAATAAGGCCATCACGGTCCTTTTCTTCGAAATCCACCACAACATCCATGTGAACCCGTTTCTTCTCTTCTTCTACATAAAAGCCATGCATCTGTAAAACATGCTCCTTGGATAAAACCAAATCATGAATTTCCTGCTGGAGCTTCAGGAGGGCTTTATTTTCCGTGTTGCGGGAGTAGATGCTGATTCCCGCCATAATCACATGGAAGTTTTTATAGATTTTCCTTTCAATCTTCCGCATTAAGGCATCCAGCTCTGCGGCGTGCATGGTATCCGCCACCTCGATATGGGCGGAGGCCAGATAGGTGTCCGGCCCATAGTTATGGAGAAAGAGATCATAGGTTCCGAAAACTCCGGGAATGGCATTGATGGTTTCTTTAATCTCCTTAGTCAAGTTGCTGTCCGCTCTTGCACCAAGAATCTGGGAAAGGGTTTCCTGTAAAAGCTCCCAGCCGGCTTTTAAGATAAAGAAGGAAATCACAACACCCACATAGGCCTCTAAGGAGATACCGGTAAAACGGAAAAAGAGGGCGGATAAAAATACGGATAAGGACAGGATGGCATCATTTCCCGCATCTTCACCACTGGCAATAAGATTTTGGGAATTTACCTTTTCACCTCTTCTTTTTACAAAACGGCTCAAGAAAAATTTGACCAAAACCGCTACAAAAATGATTACTAAGGAAATCATACTGTAGCTGGGCTCCTCCGGATGAAGGATTTTCTTTCCCGATTCAATTAAAGAAGTGAATCCGGCATAGAGCACCAAAAGACTGATGACACTGGCGGTGAGATATTCAATTCGTCCGTGCCCCAAAGGATGCTCTCTGTCCGGTGCCCTGCTGGCCAGACGGGTTCCTACAATGGTTATGACTGAGGACAGGGCATCCGTTAGATTATTTACTGCATCCAGAGTAATGGAAATGGAGTTGGAAAGAAGTCCGACTCCTGCTTTAAAACCGGCCAAAAACAGATTGGCCAGAATACCGATGATACTGGTTTGTACAATGACTTTTTCTCTATTGTTATTCATAAAGTTACTCTATTTTATGTTTTGCAGAATTCCTTTCGCTTTCTCTCAACTGTTTTCTGCAGAAATCTCCCTTCTCTTTACTATCTTATTTCCAAAAGATGTTTTTCGGAAGCTTTACCTCCGGCTTGTCAAAAAGCTTGTCTTTAATGGCAAGCTTCTTCGCCTCTTCATCGTAAATGGCCATAGGCTTCTGTCTGTCCTTGATGGCAAGGATAATGGGCACAAGGAAAATGGCCACCACACCTCCGGCAAAGCCGTTGTTATAAAGATTTGTCCCATTATAAAGAATTCCAACATTTAAGGCAACGGAAGAATGAAGAAAACCGGCTGCAATTCCCCAGAAAATGCCGAATTCTCCTGCAATGGGAGCCAAGGTAGTCACAAGAATCAGGGTAAGGGTGGAGCTGGGATCCTGCACGGACCAAACCTTCAAGAATCCTGCAAGAATTACGCCGAAGATTACCGGTAAAATATTTCGCAGATGCTTTCCGGTGGCACTAAAGCCCACCAGACAGAAGATGGAACCGATGGTGGGGCCGTTAAAGTCTCCGCCTAAAATGTAGAGAATTAAAGTCATGGCAAGACCGTTTACCCCCATATTGAAAATGGTAGGATAGTCTCCGTATTTCTTTAAATAGTCCGGATTTCCCTGTCCGCTTTCTTTTAAGATATCCCGATAGCCAAGAATTGTTTCCTTTCGTCCAAAGAAAAGGGAAAGGAGCATCAAGACGAGAAAGAGCGCAAGCAGACTGTAGAAGCCAAAGAGTCTGTGGGTGGTATCCCAAACCAGTCGGGACTCGATTTTTACCCCGAAGGATTTCATCAGGGAAATGACGATGGTGGCGATAATACCGCAGGCGAAACCGGCATTGTAGAGGGAATAGCCCATGTGAGCGTGCTTGGTGTGGAGGGAAATAGGAACCAAAACATAACCGATGACAAGTCCCACAGCAAGCGCCAAAAGAAGCTGCAGGACATCCGGAATATTGGGAATCAGCAGAATCTGGGTGATAATCGGAGAAAGGGTGGTACCGCAAAGCCCGATATGAAGATATTTTCGGAAGGGAACCCGGTGAATTTTGGCATAAAGGGCATAGCCCAGAATTATCGCCCAGATATTTAAAAGATTCTTTCCGAAAAGAGAAAAGCCGAACATCAGGCAGGAGGCCATAATACAGCTTCCGTCAAAATTGGATTTGGCGATACAGAGTAAGCCCAGGGAAATAATGGTGAGGCATCCCGCATTGAAAAAGGCTGCGCCCACGCCGCCTACCACAAAATAGTCCGTAATCAAAATATCCGGTTGCACAATGATTTCCCGTACACCTTCAAAAATGCTCATAGGGTTTTGCTGGGTAAGACTGATGAGCATAAAATAAATAGGCACGATGGACATTAAAAGATAACGCTCCCAGTTCGGGAGAAAATGATGTAAAAGCAACTTGCTGTTTTCTGTATTTTTCATGAAAAAATTCTACTCCTTCACTGCCGGGGGAGGGGGATTTTCCTAGCCGATTCTCCAATATGAAACTATTAAAAT
>CAUSUG010000207.1:0-3969 GCA_963534765.1 uncultured Oribacterium sp. | reverse complement strand
AGATATGGCTAACCGATTTAAATAATAATAATTGAAACAGGCGAGTTCGACTAACTTTTCTATTCAAATGATTTCTTATCATTTTTAGAATATGCCGGCAGAGAAAAGCTAAGAACTAACTTCATTTTTGGATAAACCGGAAAGCATGGTAAGATGAGGCGGTAGAGGGTTCTATGGCCAGGGGCTGGCATCAAGACAGTAAGGGTGCCTATCGTTTTTATGATAATCGGGAGGGAAGCCCTACAGAGGGGCAGGAGCTTCGATCCTGGCAATGGATTGACGGATATTGCTATTATTTTGAAGAAGAAGGTGAGAAAAAGGGAATTCTCCTGCAAAACGGTATGAGCAAGGACGGTTATACCGTAAATGAAGAGGGACAATGGACTGTAAACGGTGTGGTGCAGTTCGTTGATGGAAAAGGCTTTATCACAAAAAAATCCGATGTAAAAGGTGTTTCCAGAACGATTGAAAATACGGAAGCTCGTTCGGAAAGAACAAGTTCTGCACGCAGTCACTCCGGAAGAAGAAGCAGTGGAGCAGGAAGTAATGGAAGCGGTACCGTGACAAACGGAAATGCCGTAGCACCCTCTGGCAGAATAAATGAGCAAGATAAGAAAAATTCCAAGACTGAACTGCCTCAGGAGAATCCTAAAGTGGAAACAGGAAAAGAAAATCCGGATAAGAAAACAGAATCCTTGCTGGCAGACGGTGTTTTCTACGGTACGGGAACCTGGTCAAGATATTATGAGCAAACCGGCCCCGATATTGTAAAAGTCAGCATAAAGGATGGAAAGATTGCCGAAGTCAGCAATGTGAAATACACGGAAGATGACAGCTATCAGGACAAGACCTTTAAGATTTTTGATTACCTTAAAGGCTTAGAGGATGTAAAAGATCTGGAGAAAAACCTGAAGGAGAAAAAGGGCGAAGCCTATGATGCGGTAGCTTCCGCAACCCAGTCCACATTGGGCGAGGTCAGTGCAGTGGACAATGCCCTTGCTCGTTCCAGAAAGCTGAAAAAAGACGGAAAAGAACAAAAAATTGCCTATTTTGATTTTACAAGAAAGCCAAATGCCAGAGCAGTAGGAGATAGCTTGGATCTTTCTGATACCATTCTTGACCTGCATTTTGCAGACGGAAGCAGACAGGATGTTCCCTATGGAGACTTTGCAAAGTATGGCATTACCACGGATAAAGAACAGGGAAGCTCCTTACCGGAAATTGGAACAACTTTTCCGGTATATTTCCAAAACGATGAGTCTTTGATTAAGCTCCCAAGCTTCATTCAGGTGCAAAAGGATTATAGGTGGGCTTATGCGGATGAGATTCGTCTGACCTATGAAGATGGAGAGGTGAAAACCCTTCCAACAGATAAAGATCATTTTGTTTACCGTGCTGTAGAAACGGGGAAAGACATCACCAAGGCGGAGTTGCTTCGGGGAGGAAAGGTCCTGACGGAGGGTGTGTATGATGCAAATCGCTCTGTTTGGGATTTCCATTTAGATGATAAACAGCTTCCGAAAAACTATGATGCTTGGAGATATAAGGATATTCAATTAAAAGAAGTTATGGATGAAGGAAAAATCCCTGCTTCCGTAGAACTTCTTTATGATGGAGAGTATATTCTGGAAGACACAATCCATCTGGAAAAAGAAGCCATTCTGTCCGGAGAAGTTCTTGAAAAGGACGGGGATGTAAATCTTGATTATTTTGACGCGATAGAGAAAAATCCGTCTTTACTGCTTGGAGAAGCGGAAAATGAAAATGAAAAGCCTGTAAAGGTGGAATTACGCTATATTCCTGATAAGACAGAGAAAAAAGTCTCCGAAGAAGGAAATCCTGAAAACGGAGAAGGAGAAGAAGAGAAAAATGCGACCGTAGAACTAAGTTTCCCGAATTTAATCATTAAAGGAAAGACAGCGAAGGTAATTCTTCATCTTCATTTCTTTGCTATGGATAATGAGGGGGATGCCGGAGCGGCAGAAGCAGAGTAATGCGTATAGCAATCTTCCTTTTTAAGCATTTATGAGCAATCAGAATAATAAATAGTTTTCCGGCAGTATAGGTCTGAAAAAGGGGTAGTCTGAGCCCGTGGGTACTTGCGAAAAACAAGAGAAACGCAGTTTTTCGCTTAGTATCCCCTACGTGGCGAAGCTAGCGAGAGCGTGCCCCACTTTCAGACCTATACTGTACGGAAAACGTTTTTGATTGTTATAAATCTGTTTTAAAAAGGAAGATTGCTAAAGCTAAATTCTACTTTTCCGTTTTGTTTATCAATACTGATATCAAAATAAATTTTTTCGGATAGTTTTCCGTTTCCGTAAAATATGTTTTCTTCTTCTACCTTTTGCTGAAAATTTAGAGTGCTTGCCAATAGTGCTATGCTTTCTTTCACATCCTGAAGGCTAAAGAAAAACTGGTACTGATATTGTTCTGTATTTCCCTCTCCGTAATGGAAAAAGCTCATTTCAAAAAGGGAGGTCTCCGGGAAAATATTAAGGGCTTTTTCTATAGCCTCCCGGGAACTGTCCGGAAGATTTTCGCTATAGGAATACAGAAAATCCGCCCCTTGAACCTCTGCTTTGGATAGAAGAGCGGAAGTCCTTGAGCAGTAGAGGGGGTGAAGAAAGAGGGGAAGGGAAGAGAGTAGTGAAAGAAGAAATATCACTATAGTCCCCTTACGAAACAGCTCAAAAATTGCCAGTTTTTTGGCGTAGGAAGCCAAAAGTCCCAGCCCTCCATAAAGTAAGGGAAGGACTGTGAAAAAGAAGCAAAGGGACAGCAAAGGAGAAGTGGGCAGCAAGAGCTTCGGACTTTTATAGCTGTAGAGCAAGACGGGGAAAAGAAACAGAAGGCATTGTAAGCCGATACCGAAAAGAATCAGTGGGAAAAAATGATGAGAAAAAAGCAGTCTTTTGGGACTGCCTTTTTCCGTTGCAAGCTTTTGTTTCTTCTGAAAGAGAGAGCCTAAAAAGGACTGCCCACTCTTTTTTTTATTTTCTATGAACTGTAAATCCTTTGACATTTGCTTAGATTTCCCATGGCAGGTTTTCCTTACCGAAGTGTCCGTAAGAAGAAACCAGATTATAGTCTGTGTTTAAAAGATTTAAGTTGGAGATAATGCCCTTTGGGGTAAGGTCGTACTTTTCGATTACGGAACGCCAAAGGTCCCCAACATTTTCATGCTCGGTACCGAAGCAGTCCAGATAAACGGATACAGGCTCTGCAACACCGATGGCATAGGCCAGCTGTACCTCACATCTGTCGGTCTTTCCGGCAGAAACCAAATCCTTCGCAATCTTTCTGGCCATATAGGCTGCAGAACGGTCTACCTTGGAAGGATCCTTTCCGGAAAATGCGCCGCCGCCGTGATGAGCAGCGCCGCCGTAGGTGTCGGCAATAATCTTACGTCCTGTAAGACCGGAATCTGCAAAGGAGGAACCGAGAACAAAACGTCCGGTGGGGTTTACCAAGATGCGGAAGTCGGTATTTAAATTCATTTCCGCAGCGGTTTCCACCATGATTTTCTGAATAATCTCCCGAACCTGTGACAGGGAAACAGATTCACTGTGCTGAGAAGAAATCAGGAAGGTATCAATGCGATTTTCCTTGTAATCATAGCTTACCTGGGCCTTAGCATCCGGCTTTAAAATAGAAAAGGCATTTTCCAGATTAAAGGCACGGAGCTTCTGCAAAGCTCTGGTGGATAAAACATAGGGGATAGGAAGCATTTCCTTGGTCTCATTGGTAGCAAAACCGAACATCATTCCCTGATCTCCGGCGCCGTCATGGTCTACACCCATAGCAATATCGGGAGACTGTACGGAAATCAACTCCTGAATCTTATAGCGATCCAAGTCCTCCAAACCGATATTCTTCAACACGTTTCGGCAAAGAGTATCGTAGTCGGGGGTATGGCTGCTGGTGATTTCTCCCAAAATCACGATATCATAGTCTTTAATGCAACAT
>CAUSUG010000206.1:0-3977 GCA_963534765.1 uncultured Oribacterium sp. | reverse complement strand
GATTACGGTACCTTAATTGGTGCGAAACGACACGGTGGATTTATTCCTTGGGACGATGACATTGATATTTCCATGAATCGAGAAGACTATAATCGTTTTGCAGAGGTGGTAGAAAAAGAGATTCCACCGGAATTGAATTTTAATTCCCTTGAAAAGAGCAGAGATTATGGCAACGTTATAGCATGCTTGGGATTCCATGATGTAAGTTTGGATGATAAACGATTAAGCAAATATCATGAGTTTCCTTATATGATTGCCATAGATATTTGCATAAATGATTCTATAGCTAAAAATGCAGAGCTGGAAAAGTTGAGAGAGTCAAAGATTATTGTTCTGGCTCAGCTGGTAAAAAAAGTACTGGACGGAGAATGTTCAGGAAAGCATTTTGAAAAAACCTTGAAGCTCGTGGAAAGTAAATTGCAGGTTCACTTTAACCGAAAAGAAGAATTAAAGCCTCAGGTTTATCGCTTATTGAATAAATATTGTAAGGAGTTTGAAGGGGAAAAGGGAAGAAAGGATCTTTACGCTTGGATTCCCGGTGCCTTACAATTCAAGCAATATTATTATCCGCAGGAAGAAGTATTTCCCCTTTCTTCCATTAGTTTTGAAGGGGTTTCTTTTCCTGCGCCTAAAAATGTAGATAAGATTTTAAGAATTGAGTATGGGGATTATACAACACCGAACGTATCAGGAGGGGCCCATAATTATCCCTATTTTCATCGATATGAAAAAAATTTAATTGACATAGCGGGAGGAGAGGATAAATGGCATTTCCGTTACCGTTTTAAAAAAGAAGATTTGGAACACGAGAAAAAAGAGAATATTAGAGATATGGTTTTTTCCGTTCTTCGTTCTTTGGGACAGCAAGAAGAGGCGATGAAAAGTAGAGAGGAGGATTATAGCTTTTTACAAAATACGTTGGCAGATATACAGAATACAGCTCTAACTATAGGCAATACGATAGAGCAACGTTTGGGAGAGAACACGGAAACAGTGGCTCTTTTGTCTCGCTATTGTGAGATTTTATTCCAGGCATATGAAAAGGCTCGGCAGGGCGAATCTCCCAAAGCAGAATTGACAGATCTAAAAGAAAAGCGTTTAGAATGTGAAAAAACACTGGAAAAAGAATGGAAAAAAACCATGCTCATTCTATTGGATAAAGCGAAGCATTTCTCAAGTATTGAAGGATTTTATCGGAAAATGCTAGAAAGAGAAGATTGGGAAGTACTCTTAATGCCCATTCCATATTGTTATCGAAAGGGCAACGGAGCTTTAATGGAAGAAGAAATAGATTTGGAGAATTTTCCCAAATCCTATACTTATGTAGATTATAAAGCTTATGCCTTTGATGTCATGATGCCGGATTGTATTGTAATCAATAGCCCTTATGACTCTAATAATATGGTGCAGAGCATAGATCCTTTCTTCTATAGCGAGAACATGAAGAAATATACAAAAAACCTGGTCTATATTCCCTGGTTTGTGACAAAGGAAATAGAATGGGCGGCCGAAGAAGATGGGAAGGCCATCGTTATGATGGATTATTATGTATGCCAACCCGGAGTAGCCCATGCGGATCATAGCTTTGTGCAATCCGAAACTGTACGAAAAAGCTATATAGAAAAGCTGGTTGAATTTACCGGAGAAGAATGTAGAGCAGTATGGGAGAAAAAAATTATTGCTGCAGGCTCTTGTTTATTGGGACAAGAGGAGGAATTAACAAGGCATATATTGTCGTGTATAGACAGATAAGATAGCCGGAAGTAAAATTTTACACTCTGAACCGTACCCATTATAAAAAGTCCATATTTATTTTCTCGTCTTTAACAAACTTATGAAAGAAGGGAAAATCGCCGAAGAGTAAGACATAGAGAGTAAAAAAATCAGATGTCTAAAGGAATAGATAAAGGAGTGGAAAATGGAATTTCCAAGAGAATTTTTTTATGATGAGGTAAGGAACGGATTTTATATCCCCGGAATTATTAAAAGGATTTGGGCGGCACAGCTGGAAATCTTAGCAGTGATACAAAAAATATGCAAAAAGCATAAAATTCGTTATTATGCGGATTTTGGAACTCTTCTTGGGGCAGTAAGAGAAAATAATTTCATTGCCTGGGATGATGATTTGGATATTATGATGCTGCGGGATGATTTTGAACGCTTTGTAAAGGTTGTAGAAAAGTCCCTCCCTAAGGAGCTGAAGTTTACGGCAGTGGAAATAAATAAGGATTCTTGCAGTTTTATTTCTGCTGTCGGACTTACGGAAATGAAATATAGAGATAAGGTTTTACGAAAATATCATGAATTCCCATATCCCACAGCAGTGGATATCTTTGTGGTAGATGAGTTAGCAAAGGATCCTGAAGATGAAGCCTACAGAATGGAAGTCTTATCCATGTTGGGGACTATGCTGAATGGTATTGTTAATAAAAAGGAAAATACAAAAATTTTTCAGAAGGAACTAAAAGCAATTGAGGACTTATTACAGATAAAATTTGACCAAACAAAGCCCTTGGAAGGACAGTTCTATGCCATTATGGACAAAGTTTTCCAGGAGTTTAACGGGGAAGGCGGAGAAATGCTGGCTTGTATGCCTTTTAGAATGATTCATAAGGATGCTTGTTTCCCCAAGTCCGCCTTTACAGAGACTACTTGGGTTCCATTTTGTAACACAGAGCTTCCCATACCGAAAGATTATGACAGTGTTTTGAAAGCTAAATACGGGGATTACCATAAGACAGTAAAAGCCGGAGGCGGCCATGATTATCCTTGTTATAGAGAGTATGAGGATCTCTTAAGGAATGCATTAAAGGATAAATGGAATTTCGATTATCATTTTTCAGAGGAAGACTTACAGCATAAGAAAGAACCTAATTTCCGAGATATGACACTGGAAACTTGGGCTTATCTGGAGCAAAAAAATAAAAAGATTTTTGAAAATTTCATGGCAGGTGAGTTTGCAACATGTTTGCAACTTATGGGACAGATGCAGGAGGAGGCTATTGCATTCGGCAATGCTATAGAGGTCAAATGCGGTGAAGGAAGTGAGACGGTATCTTATTTGGAAAAATACTGTGAAGCTCTATATCATTCCTACCAGGCTTTAGAAAAGGCTCTGCCTTTGCAGGAAAAAGCTAAGGAGAAAAAGGGACCCGCGGGAGATTTTCCGGCTGCATTATGGAAGGATTTACAGAATATTGTACAAAAGCCAAGTTCCTACCTAAAGAAAGTTAAATTAGCGATAGAAAAAGAATTGAAAAGAGTGGTTCTGTTTTTACCTACTCGAGTGGAACAACTTAAGAGCTTTTTGCCTCTGTATGAGGCGCTTTCTCAAATGGAGGATGTGGACTGTAAAATCATGCCGATTCCTTATTTCGATCGCCTGGGCACCGGTGAGCTTTCGGATATGCATTATGAGGGAGAAGAATTTCGAAAGCAATGCTCCGTTACAGATTATAAAGACTATGATTTTGCTTCAGAGCGTCCGGATTGTGTCGTGATGCATTCTCCTTATGATGAGTTCAACCAGGTTCTTTCCGTGGATCCGTTTTTCTTTAGTAAAAATCTAAAAAAGTATACTAATAAATTGGTCTATATACCGGCTTTCGTGACTGATGAGATTGATCCCAAGAATGAGGAAGACGGTAAAGCGTTTGGAAATATGGATTTCTATGTGACTGTTCCCGGACTTTTCCACGCTGATTTTACCATTGTGCAGTCAGAAAACATGAAAAAAGCTTATTTGGCTAAAATTGCACAGTTCACGAATTCCGAGGTGCGGAAGCAAATGTCCAAGAAAATTTCCGGTGCAGGTTCTTGTCTTTACGGAGATGATGAGGAAAAGGGAAGCAAGTCTGTAATTTCCGCATTTCGAAGATTTTTAATGAAAAAGGAAGAGATGTAGAGGGTATAAAAAATCAAGAAAATACTTGAGTTTAAAATAAAAAAGAAAATCCAAAGAGGTTTTTTAAAGATAG
>CAUSUG010000205.1:0-3993 GCA_963534765.1 uncultured Oribacterium sp. | reverse complement strand
GCAATTACGCCGTTTATGGGCTCTTGACTCTTTCTCAACTGTCAAACTTGGGATTTTACCATGCTTTACCTAAAATGGAGTCAATTTTTTCATTTTATACTGCGCACTATATTTCTTTCGTCCCATTCATAAAAATGCTATACTGTTTCCGTTAATAGACATTAAATATCATAAGCTTCACTCGCATACGGCACTGCTTAAGCAAAACACTCTATAGGAAAGGAGAAAGAAAAAGTGGATTCTTTTCGATTTGCATTATCTTTCGCTCTTATGGTTTGCCTCTCTTTTCTCCTTCTCTTTTATATCTATTTTCGGCTTTTATATGGCGTAAAGAAAAACCGGGAAGTCCCTCGGTGGATTTATAAATTCGGGCAGGCTTTTCAGGGAAGAGTGCATGTGAAGTATGAAAATGCAAATACTTCCGTAGCTCTTCGAGATGCCAATATTTTCCTTTTTTTCTGGCTTCTTTCCAATGTTTTAAGTTTTGCTTTTTTGTATTACAAAAGCGGAAACTACTATGCAGCTGTCTATCAATGTTGCAAGCTACAGTTCCTTATCGTGCTTTTGGCCATGATACTTCATTCCCTCTTTCAGTTTTTTAGAATGACTTTTCATTCTTCACGAGAAGCTCGTCGTTGGTATTCCACAAGCAATGCACTTTCTTGGGTAGCCTTCTTCTCCGGCGTCCTTTTGTCTTCCTTTGTCTCTACCATGGGGTTTCCGGAAAGAGCGATAACGGCACAAATTGCCGGGACGAAACTGGTTGTCGGCAGCACAAAGGCCTCTTCGCTTATCGATGCAGGATTTTCTTTTACAGGGAAAAGTGCTGAAAGTAAAATCACCAACAAAAGAAATGACCCCTTTTATTACGGTGAATATCTGGAAATTACAAAGGACGGAAAATCACGGATATTTTCTCTTTAAAACCCGCTAACTATAAAGAAATTCAGAATGAGAGCTATTATGTTTTGACTATGCAAACAAAAGACCATGCATTATGGAAAAACTATAGTCTTTATGCATATTTTGGTACAAATGGAATTGTATTCCACTACGGAATCCGTGCTCAACAATCGATTTGGGAATGATTTGATCAGGAAAGGATAATGAAAATGAACTTGTTTAGCTTTGAATTCTTTTTTGGACTTATGGTTGGTCTCTCTTTTCTCCTTACCTTTTATATTTATTTTCGGCTTTTATACGGCGTAATAAGAAAGCGGGAAGTCCCTCAGTGGATTTATAAATTCGGGCAGGCTTTTCAGGGAAGAGTGCATATAGAATATGAAAATGCAACGAATTCCGCCGCTCTTCGGGATGCCAATTTATTTCTTTTTCTTTGGCTTTTGGTCAATGTTTTGACCTTTGTTTTTCTATACCATAAGAACGGAGACGCTCTTGCCGCTCTCTATCAATGCATGAAAATGCCATTTGCTACGATCATCGTGGCCCTAATAGTTCACCCAATCTTGCTTTTACTTAGAATGCAGTTCAGTTCTTCTGAAGACGCCTATCATATCTACTCCACTACCAATGCAGTCCGAGGGGCAGCATTTTTTTCCGTCTTCCTTCTGGCTCTTTACGTCAATATGTAGAACTTCCGTAAAAACCCGTGGAACATAGCGGAATCAGAAGTAAGCAATCGTATTGGCTATGCTTACAAACCGTCGACTATTCGTTATGGAAAAATATTAATATCCTGCTTCAGCCAATAGGAAGGGAAGCATAATGCCTCCAAGAATCATCCAAGCGGCAAGGTTAATGCCTAAAATGGCGAAGAAAAGCACAGCCATAGAATTTCCTTTTCGAATCTGTACGCTAAAGTTGCTCAAATCCACCGGCTGTTTGAAGAGAAGGTTTCCGATAGACGCCTCCAGCCTTTCTCTCACGCTGCTTTCTCCATCTAAAGAAAGGGTATAATTTCCCTCTTCTTCTACCTGAAAATGATAAAGTTCCATTCTTCCTTTATCAAAGCCAGTGACTGAAGTACGCATAAGGCTGGGAGAAAGGTACAGCTTTTCCCCGGTCTCTGCTCTTCTTAACTGAAAGCCGATATTTCCGATAGGAGTTTTTTTGAAACGCCTTCCGCTAAGCCAAATCCCATACTTTCCCTGAGGAAGATGAACGCTTCCCTCTTCCTCCGTGTAGGGCATTTCAAAGAATATCTCTGACTTCGCAAAACGAATCATTTTTCGAATGCTGAAAATCAATAATACAATCCCCATGGGGATCAATAAAAAACATAAATTTCTCATTTTGCCACTCTTCCTAAAATACTATCTTTACTGTTTTTCTTTAAGAATACATAATGTCTTTACCTGAGAACGGCATAATGCCTTTCTCCAAGAATGCATAATGTCTTTCTCTAAGAATGCATAATGTCTTTGTTTAAGAACGCATAAATAGCATAAACGTCAATCCCAAGATAACAGAAATTGCAGTGATAATCGATAAAATTTTTCCCCTATTCCAATATCGCAGGGTAATATACAAACCATCCAAAATATCAAAGCCAGGAATCCACTGGAAAATAAAATGCAAGATACATTGTCCGACTTTCCATCCCTTTTGCTTTCTGCTCAGTATAATTAGGCAAATGGCATAGCTAAGTCCGGCTAAGCCTGCCATAAAAGACATGCCCAGGAAAAGCGGTGCTACAACTAAGCTCATGGCGAAGAAAAAGGGGGCAATGAATAGGGTCGCCGGTAGCACCAGCAGCACAAAGGAAAGCCCTATTCCTCCAAGTAAGACCACAAGAAAGATGGCCAGAAAAATCAGTACTGCAGGCAGAGAACTGTATTTAAAGAAAAGAAAAGTCTTTATACACTGCTCACTATCCTCTCTTTTAAAAATTTTAAAAGTCTCCACCATCTGAGTGATTAAAAGACCGGTAAACACAAGGGCGAATAGGATATTCAATAAGACATAAAGCTGTAAACTGAATATGGAGCTTGCCGGAAGCAGAAGTATAAAAGCAATCCAAGTATATAATACAAAAATATGAAAGATTCTGAGAATCCATGAAAAATGCTTCATAAGCTTTACCTCCACCGTTGGTATGTCTTGATGATTTTTACTGCAGGTCCGGTAATTTTAGACTTATACTTTCCTGCTCTGATAATCTCTTACTTTGCCTTTTATTGCCTTATATTCCTCAAAAACCATCCTAGTATTTTATGTTACGGAACGCAATAAAATAATCATAGCTCACTCTACCTTATTGAAAGTTTATACATCACTTTTAAACCAGAGTGTGTTTCCAAGATGGACTTTTATCCGGAAACGGGACAAACAGAATAGAAAGCCGGTTGAGAAACCCGAACTTAAAACTTATCTTTAATCTTTTTCGTAGAAGACAATATCCATACGATCATTGATCTTATCCATTCTTCCGGTCTGATGATAGCCCATCTTTTCGTACAAATGAAGATTCCCTGCTTCTTGTAGTATCGTGTCCAAACACCAGTGATGACAGCCATGTATCTGCTCTACCACAGAGATTGCTGCTTGGGCATATCCTTTATTCCGATACTCCGGCATAATCCAGATTGGAGATATTCGTTTTCTGCCGGCGTCTTTCTTGTCAATCACGCGAATGACACCGACATTTTCATTTTCAGCAACAATAAAATAATAAACAGTCCAAGGCTGTTCGTATCTTGCAATGATTTTCTCCAGCCCCTCTGCACCCGGACTCATATCATAGTCTTGATATTTATCCAACAATTCCGAAAAAGCTTTGATTTGCATTTCCCATATGGTTTGCAAATCCTCTCTGGTAGCCGCTTTTAATGAAACTGTCGCCATTTGAGCCCCCTTATTTACGTTAAATACCTCTGATTGTTGTTTCCCAGCTTCATTATACAAGTAAATCCACAAAGTTTACAAAATAAAGCTCATTACCTAAGGGCTATAAAGAAATCAGATACAACATAACATTTATGAATAGTATTTCATTTCCTGTACTTAAAATTCGGGATGAGAAAAAGCTAATTC
>CAUSUG010000204.1:0-4051 GCA_963534765.1 uncultured Oribacterium sp. | reverse complement strand
ATAACGGCCATCCTTAAATCGGGCGGTTATGAAAATCATATCATCCTCATCACCAAAGGCCTCGCCCTGATGAGCTACATTTCCGGCTTCCATAGTAACTTCTTCCGGCATTCCTCCCATGAGGAACTGGACGCAATCCAGCTCATGGATGTGGTGATAAAGGTGTCCTCCGGACTTTTCTCGAATCTTCTTCCAGGATACGGATTCCTGCACATCTTCCCAGCCGTTTCTGGCGGAATGGCAGTAGAGAACCTTTCCGATTTTTCCTTCGTTTATCAGTTCCTTTGCATGGTGTACACCATTGAAGAAATTCATGATGTGTCCTGCCATGAAAATCACGTGATTTTCTTCGCAGGCCTTTACCATTTCATCACAGTCTGCGTAGGAGAGGGCGATAGGCTTTTCGCAAAAAACATTCTTTCCGTGCTTTGCAGCCAAAATTACCGGCTCTTTGTGTAAATAATTTGGGGATGCCACGATAACGCAATTTACATCCGGTCTGGATACAAGGGATTCCAAGCTTGCTTCTGCATCGCAGGATAATTCTTTCGCAATAGTCTCTCCATTTTCCGGATCATATACGGCAACAACCTGTGCATCTTCTTGTTCTTTCATGATACGAGCCAATTCTGCACCGAAATAGCCCACACCCACTACGGCATAATTCATCATATTTTATTCCTCGCTTTTTTATCATTTACAAGAACTTACTTTACAGCTCCTTCGGACAGTCCTCCTGCAATCTTATTCTGAATCAGGCAGAAGAAGATAATGGAAGGAACTACTACCAATGTGGAAGCCGCCATCATATCGCCCCAGTCCAATATTTCTGAACCGTTTAGAGAGCGAAGGGCAACAGCCACAGTCATCTTGGAAGTATCATTGATTAGGATTAAAGAGTACAAAAACTCATTCCAAACATTGATAAAGGTATAAATGGCGGTGGCTACGATACCCGGTGCAACTAGGGGGATAACTACTTGCATAAACACCTGAATTTTATTGGCTCCATCTATCTTTGCGGCTTCTTCTATTCCGATGGGTACAGTTTTAAAAAATCCAACCAAAAGCCAAACCGCATAGGGAATACTGAAGGAAAGGTAGACCAGTACCAATCCGATTCTGGTATTGGTCAGTCCCAGCTTTGCCATTACGATGGAATAAGGAATGGCTAAAAGGATGGGAGGGAAAATGTAGGTGGTAACCAAAACCTTCGATAGTACCGTTCCGATTTTAGGGAAGAATCGAACAATGCCATAGGCTGCCAAAGAGGAAATTGTGATGGCAATTCCGGTTGTTGCTAAGGAAATAATGACACTGTTTTGGATATTTACAATGAATCCCAAATCAAAAATCACATGGCGATAATATTCCAAAGTTACTACCTTTGGGAGAAAGGCTGTGGGATTCCCGGTTAATTCGCCCTTTCCTTTAATGGAGGAAATAATAATCCATAGCAAGGGGAAAATGGCGAAGAAACAGAGGAGCAAGAGGTAGATGTGGCTGATTAAGCTCGCAAAATATTTCTTTCTCATTTATTTTCCTCCCTTTCCCAGCAATTCATAATGGTGAAGTAGATAATGCAAACACTCATTAAGAAAATAAACAGCAGCACTGTTACAGCAGAGGATTTTCCCAGCAGCTTGGTTCCCCAACCCATTTCATAGGCATAAAGGGGGACGGTTTGCGTGCTTCCGGCAGGTCCTCCACCGGTAATCAGATAGATTAAGTCGAAGTTATTGAAAATCCAAACCGTTCTTAAAACCACCAAAAGTCCCATAACCAGCTTGATGTGAGGAATGGTGATGTGTTGAAAAGACTGCAAGGCACTGGCACCATCGATTTTTGCGGCTTCATACTGGTCCTGTGGTACAGTTTGTAAAGCAGATAAGACATTGACCATAATCATCGGTGCTCCGAACCAAATGTTGATGAGTACCAGTACGATAAAAGCCAGATTCTTTTCTGTGAGAAACTGTGGAGCGGTTTCGCAAATTTTCCATTTCACCAAAAGATTCGGTAAAATGCCATAGACTCCGTTTAAAATCCAAGTCCAAGAGAAGGCGATAACGATGGAAGGGAAGGCCCAGGGAATAATCAGTAGAGTTTTATACATCCCTTTAAAGAGCTTTACCCGATTTAAGGCCAGAGCAGCAGTGAAGCCCACCAATATCTGTCCCAACAAGGAAAATACAGTCCATTTTAAAGAGTTCAAAAAGGCTGCCCAAAATTTGGGATCACTTAGAATATCTTTATAGTTTTTCAGTCCCAGAAAACTGTATCTTGGTCGAATTAGATTCTTACTGGTCATACTGAAAAAGAGACTGGAAAAAATGGGATAGACAAAAAGGGCGGCTACGACAATGACGGCAGGAAGTACAAACAACCATTTCGTATAAGATCTTGTCTTCATTTTCTGACCTACCTTTCTAGTTTGGAGAGGCTGCAAGAAGAAATCTTCTTGCAGCCTTTTCCGAGAAGAAAAAGATTATTGCGTAGCAGCTTCCATTAAGCTGTTTAACTTATCTTCAGCTTCTTTAGCGGCTGTCTTAACATCTGTTCCGTTGGTAATGATATCTTGGAACATTTCTTCAATCACGTGCTGGTTGGTAAGGATACCTGCCTGTACGCTTGGTCCATGCTCAAATCCGATAGCTGTTCCGCCGGGAATCTGGGAAGAAATCACTTCTTCCGCATGGGCAAACTTCTCAATAGTGGGGTCATCTTTATACGCTTCGGAATCCTCGATTCCCTTGATTGCCGGAAGCATTCCAACAGGAACGGAATGAAGGAATTTCACATAGGTGTCTTCTTCATATAAGGTTTTGATAAAGGCTTCGCAAATTTCAGGATGCTTAGAGTTCTTCCAAATAACCAAAGGCTGGTTAGAAGTGGTAATCCCCTTCTGCTCTGTACCCTTAATAGTCGGAATAGGATAGCAGTCTACGTAATCCAGTAAATCCGGAGAGTTTGCCGCTACACCGGAGATTTGGAATCCGGAGTTAAAGTCAAAGGCGGTCTTTCCCTGATAGTAGAGGGTAGCCTGATCCAGTACATTGTAGTTAATGGAATCCTTTGGAGAGCAATCCTTATAGACCTTCAGCCAGTAGTTGATTCCTTCTATAGCTAAATCACTGGTAAGATTCGCTTTTAAATCATCCGTTAGCAAGCTTCCTCCGGCACCCTTAACATAGAAGTTCAGGAAATTGGTGGCCTGGAAGTCTGTAGAACCACAGGGGAAGGACAGACCGTAAATGCCGTCTTTTGTCAGCGTTTTGGCTTCTTCATAAAGCTCATCCCATGTCTTTGGTACCTCTAAGTTATTTTTTTCCAGTAAATCCTTACGAACCCACATCACCATGGCGTGAGAATAGAGAGGCACAGCATAGTTGTTACCATCTACGGAAAGTTCATTTAATGCATTTTCATAGAATTTATCCCGTCCGATATCATCAATCAATCCGTTCAGCGGAATAATCGCGTCGGAGTTAATCATTTCGGAAACTTGACCAACCAGGGCGGTGCTCATGTCGGGCACATTGCCGGAGGCAAGTCCTGTGGTCCACTTGGTGTAAAAGTCATTCCAGGAAAAGGTTTCAATCTTGATAGTAACCTTTGGATGTTCCTCCATGAACTTATCCGCAGCCTCCTGAATGGTTTCCAATCTTGGTCCCTGGGTAAAGGAATGCCAGAAGGTGATATCTCCTTCCAATTCAGCATTAGCTTCCGCCTTTTCCTCACTGCCCTTTACTTCGCTACTCTTTTGCTCCGGAGCTTTACTTTCCTCCTTTGTGGCACTGCTGCCGCATCCGCTCAGAGCTGTGCAAAGCATTGTCAGACTCAGCATAGCGCTTAAAATCTTTTTTCTCATAAATCGTCCTCCTTATTAATATGCAAGTGCTATAGGGGAATCCTAGGGCATCTTGTTTGCAAGTTCCTTTTGGGACTTGCAATATTTCTTTGTGTATAATAACTGATTAATTTGTATGATATAGGAAAAAATTAGACGATTCCATAGAAAATAGACTTAATAATAGCTGTCTCTTATACA
>CAUSUG010000203.1:0-4056 GCA_963534765.1 uncultured Oribacterium sp. | reverse complement strand
GTATTGTACCAGCCAAAGTCCAAGGTCATCCATTATGAAGGTATTTCCAACGGAACGGATGTGGAAGGCAGCGGCCTTAAGCGTTATCAGAAGGTCAATCAGGAAAAATTTAAGGAAAAATGGAAGGAAGAGCTGAAGAAGCAGTGCGTCAATATCGGAAGTCCCAACCCTTTCCAAGCCAGAGAGCGGGGCATGGGCAAGCGCTATGTGCTCTTCGTGGACCACTATGTGCCCACCTTTGACAAGGACGCCGGTTCCAAAACCACCTACCAGTACCTAAAAATGCTGGCGGAAAAGGGTGTGCAGGTGAAGTTCTTAGGGGACAATTTTCTAAAGGAAGAGCCTTACACGGAAGCCCTGGAGCAAATGGGCATCGAAGTCCTTTACGGCAGTAAGATGCAGGGGGGCATTTGGAAGTGGATGGAAGACAATAAGCAGATGATTCAGATTGCTTATCTAAACCGCCCCCATATCGCCTCCAAGTACATAGACTACATCAAGGAAAATACGGACTGGAAGATTATTTTCTATGGCCATGACCTGCATTTCCTCCGCCTGCAAAGGGAGTATGCCCTGAAGCCAAGACCGGAGCTTTTAGAGGAAATCGCCTACTTTAAGAGCATGGAGCTTTCCGTCTTGCAAAAAGCGGACATCAGCTATTACCCCTCCAACTTAGAGGTGGAGGAAATCCATAAGATTGACGACAGTATTCCGGTAAAGGCCATTACCGCTTATGTGTTCTCCGACTCCGTGCAGGTGGAGAAAATGACGGAGGGCAGGGAAGGAATGCTCTTTGTGGGAGGCTTTGCCCACCCGCCCAATGAGGACGGTGTACTTTGGTTTGCCAAGGAAATCTTCCCCTTAATGAGAAGACAGCTTCCGAATCTTCGTTTCCGGATTGTGGGCAGTAAGCCTACAGAGAAGGTTCTGGCCCTGGGACAGCAGGAGGGCATCGAGGTGCTGGGATTTGTCAGTGACGAAAAGCTCCATAGCCTTTATCAGGAAAGTCGAATGGTCATTGTGCCCCTGCGCTACGGCGCAGGCGTGAAGGGAAAAGTGGTGGAAGCCCTCCATGAAGGAGCCGCCATCCTGACCACCCCCTGCGGTGCGGAAGGCATCCCGGGTATTGAAGAAGTGGTGGCTATCGAGGGAGAAGAAAGAGAATTTGCGAAGACCGGCGCCCTTCTCTACCAAAACATTCCAAAGCTTCGGGAAATGGGACAGAAGTCCCTGGAATTCGTGGAAAAGGCATTCTCCACAGAGGCGGTATTTGAAGGAATCCGAGAGGATTTCGGCCTCGGGAAAGACGGAGAAGTGCTGGACTGGAAGAAATAGAAGCAAAGTTATAGCGGTCAGCTTATAGAAGTAAAGTAGTCGAAACAATTAAAGTAAAGTGGTAGAAACCAAGCCGTTTGTACCAAGCAATCAAGTAAGGCAGTGAAAATCAAGCTATCGGCGCAGAGAGTTTTGAAAACTCGATAGAATTCTGTGCCGGTAGCAATCATTTTATAGGGAGGGAAAATGCAAGCAATCTTATTATGTGGAGGAATGGGCACCAGACTTCGTTCCGTGGTTTCAGACCGTCCCAAGCCCATGGCGGATATTTGCGGAAAGCCCTTTTTACAGTACCTTCTGGAAATGCTCCGGGACAAGGGTATTACGGAAGTGATTTTTGCCCTGGGCTATATGGGGGAGATGATTGAAGAGTATTTTCAGGACGGCTCCGCCTTCGGTCTAAAGATTGCCTATTCCTATGAGGAAGAGCCATTGGGCACGGGGGGCGCTATTCGAAATGCCCTTCCGAAGATTATGGAGGAAGAGGTGCTGGTGCTGAATGCGGACACCTATTTCCCCATGGATTATCAGGGGCTTTACCGTTTTCATCAGGAAAATGACGGGGACTTCAGTCTGGCCACCAGAGCAGTACCGGATATTTCCCGCTACGGCGCAGTGCGAAGAGATGCAGCAGGCCGGATTTTGGCATGGAATGAGAAGCTGGAAGATGGTGGGCAGCCCTTAGCCGGAGAAATCAACGGAGGCATCTATGTGATGAAGAAGAGCCTGATTGCGGAAATCCCTGAAGGAAAGCAAAGTCTGGAGCAGGACTGCGTCCCCAAATGGCTCTCCGAAGGAAAACGAATCTTCGGTCTTCCCTTCGATGGCTATTTCATGGATATCGGCATTCCTAAGGACTATCAGCAGTTTATTACGGATGTGGAGCAGGGAAAGCATGGAAAATAAGGCATTGAGAAAAACCGTATTTCTGGATCGGGACGGCACCATCAATGAGGAGATTTCCTACCTGCATAAAGTAGAGGACTTTCGTTTTCTGCCCCATGTTTTAGAGGGCTTATCCATCTTGGTAAAAGCCGGCTTTCAGCTGGTGGTGGTCACGAACCAAGCCGGAATCGGAAGAGGCTATTACGGAGAAAAGGATGCAGAGGTACTCCATAGTTATCTTCGGGAAGAGCTTCGGAAGAGAGACATTTTCCTGAAAGGCATCTATTACTGTCCTCACCATCCGAAAGGAATAGGAGCTTATCAGAGGGAATGCGATTGCCGAAAGCCAAATCCGGGAATGCTCTATCAGGCGGAGTGGGATTTATTGCGGGGAAATGAAGCAGAGTTTCCCATTCAAAGCCCTTACCGCTTAAGCCGGGAAGAACGGGAAGCATTGGAGCAGGAGCACAAGCAAGCAGAGCGAAAGGCTTGGCTTTCTCATTCCTATATGATTGGCGATAAAATCTTAGACTGTGAAGCCGGAGAAAACTTCGGCGTACAGCCTATCCTTCTGGCTACCGGCTACGGGAAAGAGGAGAAAAAGAAGCTGGAAGAGGAAGGGAAGCCTTGCCCTCCATACTTTGAAAATTTAGAAGAAGCCGCAAGATGGATTGTGGAGAGGGAGCTGTATTCATCATAGGAGTTCGCTTCAAGGTAATATAGGCATGAAATCGGGCACGCTCCCGCTAGCTTCGCCTTCGCAGTGAAGGACTGGACTGTATTCATCGAAGGAGTTCGCTCCGATGCGGTATAGGCATGAAATCGGGCACGCTCCCGCTAACCTCGCCCTGCAGCGGTACTAAGCGAAAAACTGCAGTACCTTTGTTTTTCGCAAGTACCGGCGGGCTCATATTGCCCTCTTTCATGCCTATACTGCATCGGTCGCTCTCACTTATTGTTTATACAGCCCTTCACTTCGCCGGCTTTTGGTAAGTATCGGCGAGCTCAGATTGCCTCTCTTTTAGCCCTATATTGCATACAACATAATTTTTATATTTACAGCTTCTTTTGTTAGAAGGGAGTATCGCAAGCCTGCGGTACTCCCTAGTACTTTGTTAAACCGACATTCAAACCGACATTCAAACCGACATTCAAACCGACATTTTGATGTCGCTTACTAGCCTCGATTGATCCATAACTCCGATAGAAAGATTAATTTTTTTGAGATATTGACGATGCTCTCGGCTTTAGAGCTGGCGGATTTTTTGAATGGACAAGTTATTTACCATTTACATTCATCATTACTACCATTAAACTCTTTCAAAAGTTCAAATTCTTCACTTGTTTGAAAGCTTTTATGGTTTTATGGTTTGCTCCATCGCAGCATTGACATATACACTTGAAAAAGGAGAAGTTATGGAATTAAATTATATTGAGCCACCAAGCATTGGTGAAATCCTTCGAGAAGAATTTATGGAGCCGATGGAACTAAGCGCCTATGGCATTGCACAAGCAATTCATGTTCCTGTTTCCAGAATCCAAGACATTCTGCATAATAGACGAAAAATCACGATTGATACCTCTCTCCGGCTCGCAAAGCTATTCGGTGTTTCGGATGAATATTTCATCAATATGCAGAATGATATCGATATTCGAATGCAGAAAAGAAAGCTTGATCTCGAACTACAACAAATTAAAACAATACAATATGCATAATGGTACTATACAAGAGAATTGTAGAAAAAATGTAGCAGGCTCAGACTACCCCTCTTTCTGACCATTATTGCATACAACATAATTTTTATATTTACAGCTTCTTTTGTTAGAAGGGAGTAT
>CAUSUG010000202.1:0-4081 GCA_963534765.1 uncultured Oribacterium sp. | reverse complement strand
GACTTGGGAACATCCAGTATTCTGATTTATATAAAGGGTAGAGGGGTTGTACTGAAAGAGCCCTCTGTTATTGCGGTGAATAAAGAAAATGATGAAGTGGTAGCCTTTGGAGAGGATGCCCGTCTTATGCTGGGAAGAACTCCGGACAATATTTCCGCTGTCCGTCCTCTTCGCCAGGGCGTGATTTCCAATTACACCAGAACCGAGCAGATGCTGAAGTACTTTATCAATAAGGCAGTGGGAAGAAGAACCCTGAGAAAGCCCAGAATCTGCGTTTGTATTCCCAGCGGAGCAACAGAGGTGGAGAAGAAGGCAGTGCAGGATGCGGCCAGTCATGCAGGAGCCAGAGAGGTTAGCATTATCGAGGAGCCTGTGGCAGCAGCAATCGGTGCAGGCATCGACATTTACAAGCCCCAGGGAAATATGATTATCGATATCGGTGGAGGAACCTCCGACATTGCAGTAATTGCTTTAGGCGGCCCGGTAGTTTCCGAGTCCATCAAGGTGGCCGGAGATGATTTTGATGAAGCTATTCTCCGCTATATGAGAAAGAAACATAACCTTCTTATTGGAGAAAGAACTGCCGAGGAAATGAAGGTGAATATCGGTTGTGCCAGCAAGAGACCGGAAAATGTGACCATGGAGGTTCGGGGACGAAATCTGGTTACTGCTCTGCCTAAGACAGTAGTGGTAAGCTCTGATGAGCTTTTAGATGCTCTGCTGGAGCCGGCTACCATGATTGTCAATGCGGTGCATCATGTATTGGAAAGAACACCGCCGGAGCTTGCGGCGGATATTTATGAGCGTGGAATCGTTATGACCGGAGGGGGAGCCCTTCTTTACGGTTTAGACAAGCTGATGCAGGAAAAGACCGGAATCACCACCATGCTGGCGGAGGACCCTCTTACAGCGGTGGCAATCGGAACAGGAAAGTCCATTGATTTAAGCAACGATGATGATGACTTCTAGTCTGGAAGAAATAGAAGGAAATGTATCCCATATCGTTTTTCGCAGCGAAGAAACGGGATACACCGTGTGCAGTATTACGGACAAGGGAGAAGAGTTCACTTTAGTGGGAAGCTTCTCCCATATTTCTGTGTCGGAAAAAATAAAGGCTAAGGGGCGCTGGAAGGAACATCCGGTATATGGAAAGCAGTTCAGTGTGGAGGAATATCAGCTGGAGGTTCCGGACAGTCTTTTTGGCATTGAACAATATTTGGCTTCGGGAGCCATTAAGGGAATCGGGAAGGCCATTGCCGCCCGAATCGTGAAAAAATTTAAAGAAGACAGCCTACGGATTATGGAGGAGGAACCGGAGCGTCTTGCGGAAATTCACGGCATTTCCATGCAGAAGGCCATGGATATTGCCACGAACCTTTCCGGCCAGCGGGAGCAGCAGGACATTTTCCTCCTCCTACAGGGCTATGGCATCAGCCTGAATCTCTCCTATAAGATTTACCAGCATTTTCAAGGGGAAACCCTGCAGGTTTTACAGGAAAATCCCTACCGTATTGCGGAGGAACTGGAGGGAGTAGGCTTTAAGAAATGTGATGAGCTGGCGAAAAAGGTGGGAGTGGAGAAAGAATCCCCCTTCCGTATGCGAGCCGGCATCAACTATACCCTCTTACAGGGAGAGTGGCATGGACATTGCTACCTTCCTTTTTCGATTTTAAAAAGAGAGGCGGAGCGGATTTTGGAGATGCCTCTAGAGGACTTGGAAGAGCAGCTTTTGGAGCTGCAGCTGCAAGGAAAGGTGAAGGTCAAGGGGGAAAATGTCTACCGGGCCAGTACCTATTATCGGGAAATGCGGGTGGCCTCTCGACTATTACAGTTAAATGTGGAAGAGGAAGAGGCCCATGTGGATTCCTGGGAAAAGGCCATTGATACGCTTTTGGACAGGGAAAAAATCACTTTGGATCCTCTTCAAAGAAAGGCGGTAAGTCTTGCGGCCTCCTCCGGTGTTTTGGTGATTACCGGAGGGCCGGGAACGGGAAAGACTACTACTATTAAAACGATTTTGCAGCTCTTTACCGGACAGGGAAAGAGCATTGCCTTGGCTGCGCCCACCGGCAGAGCGGCGAAACGAATGGGAGAAGCCACGGACTACCCAGCAAAAACCCTGCACCGGCTCTTGGAATACATGGGGCGGGAGGATCAGGAGCAGGAGGACAGGGATTTTTCCCTGTTCCAAAGAAATGAAGAAAATCCGCTGGAATACGATGTGCTGATTGTGGATGAAATGAGTATGGTGGATCTGTATTTAATGGATGCCTTGCTTCGTGCCGTTCCTGTGGGCTGTCGTTTGATTTTGGTGGGGGACAGTGAACAGCTCCCCTCCGTAGGGGCGGGAAATGTGCTGAAGGACATTATTGCCTCTCAGTGCATGAAAACCATTTCCCTAAAGAAGATTTTCCGGCAGGCCATGGAGTCGGATATTGTGGTCAATGCTCATAAAATCAACCAGGGCATTGAACCGGATTTGGGAAAGAAATCCAGGGACTTTTTCTTTATTCGGGGACAGGAGCCGAAGCAGATTCTGGAAAATATCGCCATTTTGATGAAGGAGAAGCTGCCCAAATATCTTTCCACCGAGCCTCTTTCCATTCAGGTGATGTCTCCCCAGAAAAAAGGACTTTTGGGAGTGGAAAATCTGAACCGCTTTTTGCAGGAACGCTTGAACCCTCCCGGAAAGAACAAGCCGGAATATGAGGGAAGCGGCAACATTTTCCGACTGGGAGACAAGGTCATGCAGATTAAAAATGACTACCAGCTGGCTTGGGAAATTCCCGGAAACTTCAACCTGCCCATAGAAAGCGGAGAAGGGGTTTTTAACGGGGATATCGGGAAGATTACGGAAATCAATGCCTACCAAAAGACGGTAACGGTTTTTTTTGAGGAAAGAAAGGTGGTTTATAGCTTCCAGGATTTAGAAAATCTGGAGCTGGCCTATGCCATTACCATTCATAAATCCCAGGGCTCGGAATATCCGGCGGTACTGCTCCCCATGTATCCCGGCCCGAAAATGCTGATGACCAGAAATATTCTGTACACCGCCATTACCAGAGCCAAGTCCTGTGTCTGCCTTTTGGGGCATCCCAAGGTCTTTCTGGAAATGCTTCATAACGAGCAGGAACTGAAACGCTACTCCGGTTTGGCAAAGCAATTACAGGACATCGGGGAAAGTTTTTCCGCCCCATTTTCTATGGAGGGAGGAAATCCATTTTCAGAGGAATAGGAGGAAATTCTACTTTTGAGAGCTGTGATTTCTCTTTCCTATGGGATACTATCACATCATAGGAAAGGGGGACTGTATGGATCTTGTTAAAATCGGAAAGTATATTGCGGGAAAAAGAAAGAATTTGGGGCTGACCCAAAAGCAGCTTGCCGAGAAATTAGGCATGAGCGATAAGTCTGTCTCCAAGTGGGAGCGAGGTGTTTGCCTTCCGGATGTATCGCTTTATTTTGACCTTTGTTCCCTTTTAGGCATTAGTGTTAATGAGTTTTTAGCCGGCGAAGATATTATCCATGAGAATCTCGAGAAGAAGTCGGAAGAAAATATCATCAGTGTTGTTACAGACAGTAAGCGCAAACAAAAAAGCTTGAAGTATATCATTTGTGCATTGCTGATTCTTTCCATACTTACAACTGCGGTAATTGCTACTTCCCTATATCGTGGCTACAGACCGATGAACTTTATTACACCGATGGCCGAGAATAGTGTAGAAATGCAGACGGTGAATCTGATTGCCGGGCCGGATGGAGCAGATGCTTTTAAATTTACGACAACGGATCGGTACGCCGGAATCAAGATTTATTGTGCAAAATATCATAGGGGAAAACTGCTAAGTAAAGAACCTATAGAGATTGGCTTTAAGGGTATGGATTCTCCGAAAAATGGAGGCATTATCTTGGTTCCGGATTATGATCATGCAGTAATAAAGCTTGTTCTTTGGACAGATGAGGGATCTAAGGCTTCTATAGACTTGCCTCTTATGGAAGGGGTAGAGGAAAGAGAATACTATATCAGATCACAAATTCGAATAGAGGGAAAATCGGAAATCCTTTATGATACGGAAGACGT
>CAUSUG010000201.1:0-4126 GCA_963534765.1 uncultured Oribacterium sp. | reverse complement strand
AAAAAGCAAACTAAAAAATATTTTGGTTTTTGCCTAAAAATTTGTTAGGCAAAAACCAAAATATTTTTTAGTTTGCTTTCTGAAGATTTTCCTTCACTACTCTTTCTACGGCATTCAAAATATTTTCATAACCTGTACAACGGCATAAATGTCCGGAAATGAGCTTTCTTAACTCGTCTCTGGTATAGTCCTTTCCTGTTCCTACAATCTCCACAGCGGTGAGAATCAGTCCGGGAGTACAGAAACCGCACTGTACTGCAGCTTCTTCAATAAATGCGGTCTGAACCGGATTTAACTCTCCGTTTGGCCCCTTAAGACCTTCTACGGTAAGAACGGACTTTCCGTCTGCCCACATAGCCAGGTAGATACAGCTGTCCACTGCCTCTCCGTTTACCAAAACGGTACAAGCTCCGCACTCTCCTACCTCACAGCCCTTCTTTACAGAAGTTAAGTCAAGACGCACTCTCAAGGCATCCAAGAGAGACTCTCTCTCATCTACAGCCAGTTCCACATCTCTTCCATTCACCTTAAAATGAATAATTTTAAGCATTGATCTGTCCTCCTTGTAAAACAATGGCTTCCTTTAAAGCACGCTTTGCCAACTCTGAAATCACCTGTAAACGGAACTCCTTGGAAGCTCTCCAAGAGCTTCTGGGACGAACCTCTGTTAAGGCGATATTTACATAGTTCTCAATTCTTTCCGTATCGGTGCAAGCCGCGCCCTTCAGGCTTTCCTCCGCCTTCGGGCAACGGATGGGTGTAGGAGCCGCTACACCGTAGCCCAGTCTCACCTCTTCAAAATACTTCTTTTCTTTATCCAGCTTTACCATTACCGCACAGCCCAGAGTGGCAATTTCCATTGCCTTTCTCTTTCCGTACTTAATGTACTTTCCGCTGAAGCCTTCGTAATCTTCTTTCTTGATTAAAAAGCCGGTACAAACTTCATTTTGCTCCCGAACTGTCTTTCCCGGACCGGTATAAAACTCGGAAATCGGAACTCTTCTCTCCCCATTAGGGCCTGTCAGGCAAACAATGGCATTTAAAACCTGCATGCCTGCTGCAGAGTCTGCGGAGGTTGCCCCGTTACAGATGTTTCCGCCGATGGTTCCCATATTACGAATCTGGGGACCTCCAACGGTATCCACCGCTTCTCCCAGCATGGGGATATGCTTCTGTACCAGAGGATCATTGGTCAAGTGGGTAAAGCTTGTTCCTGCTCCAATGAAAAGGTCTCCGTTGTCCAAAAGCTTTACACCCTTAATTTCTTCGATATTTTTAATGGATACCAGTGCCTTTCCCGCATCCTTTCCCTCACGAACACGAATCAATACATCGGTTCCGCCGGAAATGATTTCCGCATTGGGATTGGCTGTTAAGGCCTGCACCGCATCCGCTACATCCTTTGCTTCATGAAATCCCTGTAAATCAAACATGTCTTTATCCTCTCCTTTACCATAAGATAAATATCACTCTTGTGTTTTACGGACGGGAGTCCCGGCTAAAACAGGAGCCCCTGTCCTCTATGTTCTATACAATCTTGAGAAGAAATCGGCATAGGGAGGAAGCCCTCCCTATCGCTTTTCTTCCTTAGTCTACAGAGATTGTCTTAATTAATCCTGCCTCACGGAAGGCATCTGTGAGTCTCTGGCTGGTCATCGGCGCCACATTCATGGCAACGCCGGTAGCCTGTAAGATAGCGTTTCTTACTGCAGGAGCCGCTGCAATAACAGGAGGCTCTCCTAAGGACTTATTACCGTAGGGGCCGGTGGGATCCTCCAGCTCCACAAAATCCACTTCCAGATCGGGAACGTCCATAGCAGTAGGAATCTTAAAGTCTAAGAGGTTGGCATTTAATACCTTTCCGGTCTTCGGATCTACCAGTAAATCCTCGGATAAACCGAAGCCCAGGCTCTGCACCATTCCGCCGTGAACCTGACCCTTTGCGGTATCATGGTTAATAATGATTCCGGAATCATGCACTTCCACGATTCGTAAAATCTCCACCAAACCTAAGGGCATATCCACTTCCACCTCGGCATAGCACACACCGGAGGAGAAGGTATTGCTCTTACAGTGGTTGGTACATTCCGCCGCAATATGTACAGACTTATCCAAAGAATAGAAGGCTGTGTCTGCCAAAATAGCAAGAGGAAGTAATGGGTTTCCGCTCTTCTTTTCCACAATCTGAGAATCCACCAAATCCAAGGAATCCTTGGAAATCTCTGTCTCTTCGGAAAGGTCAAGAAGCTCTCGAATCTTCTTTGCCGCAGCGGTAACCTCTTCAACATATACGGTTTTGGAGAAATCCTGTACCGCATTGTTTAACATATATTCCGCATAGTCTAAGATACGATCCTTAAACTCCTCTGCCACCTTCTTACAAGCCATACCGGAAACATAGGTCTGGCGGGAAGCGTAAGCTCCTGTATCAAAGGGGGAGGTGTCTGTATCCTGGGTAGATCCGATATAGATCTCCTCGTAGCGAATACCGGAGGCTTCTGCTGCCATCTGGGTAAATACGGTATCCGCACCCTGTCCGATTTCCGTAGCTCCCATAAAGAGCTGGCAGGAACCGTCCTGATTCAATACCATACGAGCCGCAGCAGTCTCTAAAGCGATAGGATGAACACCGGTCTTATAGCAGAAAATCGCCATACCTATACCTCTTCTCTTGTCTCCGCTTTGAGGCTTATCGTACTCTACTCTCTTCTCCTTCCAGTTGGCAAGCTCCGCCCCCTTTAACATAGCCTCTTTTAATCCATAGGAGTGGAAGGTAATGCCATTGTGCGGATCCTTAAATCCTGCAGGAATACAGTTCTTTAAACGAATCTCCAGAGGATCCATTCCGATTTTTCTTGCTAAATCATCGGTTAAGCACTCGGTAATCCATACAGACTGGGGAATACCGTATCCTCTCATAGCTCCCGCAGTAGGAGCGTTGGTATAAACGGTCCAGCAGTCTACCTCTGTACCGATTTTATCAATATATAATTCCTTAAACACATTTCCGCAGTTTGCACAGATGGCGTGGCCATGGGAAGCGTAACCTCCGTTGTTGGCAAAGGCTTCCATCTTTCTGCTAAGAATCTGTCCGTCCTTTGTTACCACAGCCTTGGTATGTCCGGTAATCTGGTGTCTGGTTCTGGTGCCGTAAATGGTTTCCTCACGGGAAATCTCCAAACGCACCGGTCTTCCGCCCACCTGCATGGACATGTAGGCATTTAACGGCTCATACAATACGTCCTGTTTGTTACCGAATCCGCCGCCGATATAGGGCTTAATAATACGAACTCTTCCTGCAGGAACCCCAAGAGCCATCGCTGTATATAAACGAACGATATGGGGAATCTGGGTGGAACAGACAATGGTAATCTTGTCATTCACATCCACATAGGCAAAGGATACAGGAAGCTCGATATGGCAGTGAGAAATCTTTGGAGTATCATACACACGCTCAAGAGTGAAGATATTTTCCTCTCCATACTCTTCCTTGGCCTTCTTAAGACCTTCCTCAAAGGTATAATCCTTCTCTCCCATGGTCATGTGGCTATGAACGATAACATTGTCCTTACGAAGATCCGGGTGAAGCGCCTGGGCTCCTTCCGCCAATGCCTCCTCCACGGTGGTCATCACAGGATATTCCTCGTACTCCACCTTTAAAAGGCGAAGAGCCTGGTCACAGGCCACTTCATTTTCCGCAATGACGCAGGCAATATCATCTCCGTAAATCCGGACTCTCTGATTCAGAAGCTTTCTGTCACAGATATCCTGGTGGGCTTTCTCTACAGACCAGGGGTGTCCTGCTGTGGGGAATTGAATATCCGGCACATCAAAGCAGGTAAGAATCTTTACGACTCCCGGTACCTTCTCCGCCTCACTAGTATCAATGCTCTTTACCAAACCATTTCCGATGGTGGAATGGTAAACCTTACCGTGCAAAATATTCTTCGGCTCTAAGTCCGCAGTATACTTTGCTTCGCCTGTGACTTTTCCATAGGCATCAACACGAATTTTATCTTTCCCTACTGCACGCATGGAAACCCTCCTGACTGTTTGCAAATGCATCCATTGGTTACGAAAATACAAGGCCTTCTTCCTCCGGAATGGCTTTGTCTAAGTATAAAAT
>CAUSUG010000200.1:0-4172 GCA_963534765.1 uncultured Oribacterium sp. | reverse complement strand
TTATTTGCCTATAATCAAGCTGTATCAATGAATTTAAGGAGTAGTACAAAATGAAACTCTTTCGTTTAAATTATTTTCAGAAAATCATCCTGGGTTTTGCCGCGTTGATTCTATTGGGAGCAATTCTGCTGATGTTGCCGATCTCCAGTAATGATGGCGTTTATACCCCCTTTCTAAATGCACTCTTCACTTCCACCTCCGCTTCCTGTGTTACCGGTTTAATTGTATACGATACCGCCACCCACTGGTCTTTCTTCGGGCAAGCAGTCATTCTTTTCTTGATTCAAATTGGTGGGCTTGGTGTGGTGGTAGTGGTAACCTCCGTCATCCTTTTCTTCGGAAAAAAAATCGGATATTCTCAAAGAAACACTCTGGCTAATTCCATTTCTGTAAATTCTCAGGGCGGAATCATGAAAATGTTGATTTTTCTTCTGAAATGGACCGGAATTATAGAGTTATTCTTTGCTCTCATTCTTGCGACACAATTTATTCCCGAGTTCGGACTTCGGAGAGGACTTTGGTATAGTGTTTTCCACTCCGTATCCGCTTTTTGTAATGCCGGTTTCGATTTGATGGGCGTTAAAGAACCCTTTTCTTCTCTCACGGAATACGTAGGAAACCCTGTGGTGAACATCAGCATTATGAGCCTGATTCTTCTTGGAGGCTTAGGCTTTATGACTTGGCAGGATATTGCAAAAAATAAATGGAATTTTCATCGCTTTCGTCTACAAAGCAAAATCATTCTCTCTACTACGGTATTCATTATTCTTCTTCCTGCATTATTTTACTTTTTTATTGAGTTCCGAGGGCTGCCCATAAAAAGTCGGGTTTTTGCTTCATTATTTACAGCAGTCACTCCACGTACCGCAGGCTTTAATACCGTAGATTTTTCAAAATTTTCCGATAGCGGAATCTTTTTGCAAACCTTGCTAATGCTGGTAGGGGCTGCGCCGGGAAGTACGGGAGGCGGTATGAAAGTCACCACAATGACTGTTTTACTTCTAACCTCCATTGCTATTTTTAGAAACAATTCCCGTACAGAAGCCTTTGGAAGGACTATTTCCAGAGAAGTCATTCGAAATGCTACGACAATCGCTTTCATGTATATTAGTTTATGTATTCTCTCCGGAATGTTTATCAGTCTCCATGATAAATTACCGCTACTGGTCACCAGCTTTGAAGCTGCCAGTGCTATTGCCACTGTGGGGCTTACACTGGGAATCACCCCAAATCTTAGTCCCATTTCTCATATGGTTCTCATTTTTCTAATGTACACCGGAAGAGTTGGCGGACTTTGTTTGATTTATGCCGTCTTTCCTAATGCTAACCAAAACAAGGGAAGACTTGTTGAAGAAAATGTAATTGTCGGATAAAGGAGAAAGTATGAAACAAATTTTAATTATCGGTTTAGGTCGTTTCGGTTTACATGTCGCAAAAAAGCTAAATGAAATGCATACGCAGGTTCTCGGAGTAGACAGCAGTGAGGAAAGAGTAAAAGCAGCTCTCCCCTACGTTACCAATGCGGAAATTGGAGACGCAGGAAATCAGGAATTCTTAAAATCTCTGGGTATCTCCAATTTTGACGTCTGTATTGTAGCCATCGGAACCGACTTTTTAGCTTCTTTGGAAGTCACCTCCCATTTAAAGGAACTGGGTGCAAAAAGAGTAGTTTCCAGGGCTGCCAGAGATTTACAAGAAAAATTCTTACTTAGAAACGGAGCCGATGTGGTAGTTTATCCGGAAAAATTAGTCGGAAGCCTTACCGCTGTGCAGTGCAGTTCTGAGAATGTTTTGGACTACATTCAAGTCAGCAAAGATTTTGCCGTTTTTGAAATCGCCTTACCTGAGGATTGGATTGGTAAATCTATTGGAGAAATTGGAGTTCGAAATAAATTCAAAGTCAATATTATTGCTGTCAAATATAATGATGAAGTCAATGTTACTTTGGGACCGGACTACCAATTCCGAGAAGGAGAAAGCCTTTTTATTATCGGCAAGGATAAGGATATCCAAAAATATTTTCATACTTTAGGGTAGACTTTTTAAGCAAATAATCCTGCGACGATTACTATTCAATGCTGTATCATAGTATTCCATAGTCCACGAGGAATTTGCCTTCAGCACTGAGATATCGTACGCTTTGAGAGGGATACTCCTGAAAAACGAGATATCGTACGCTTTGAGAGGGATACTCCTGAAAAACGAGATATCGCACGCTTTGCGAGGGATACTCGTTATGAATAAAAACATCCTCCTTGTCAAATATCCGACTCAGGGGATGTTTTTTTCTTTATTTGCCGGTTTTTAAGCTCCCGGTGCATCCGCATTTTCTTCCGTCTCTAAAGATTTCTCTCCCAGAGCGGCCCCGGGTCCTACTTCCACAGTTTCTTCCGTTTCCCTCTTTTCTTTTGTTTCCTTCGTCTCTTCTTCTGTGGATTTTTTCTCTTCCTTTGTTTCTTTTTTATTTTTTACACTGGTCTCTTCTTCCGTTTCCGTCTTTGTTTCCTGCTTCTTCGCAGCCTCTGTCTGTTCCTCTTTTTTCTTTTTCTTACTCTTCTCCGCATTTTCAGCGGCCTTGGCTTTTCCGGCTTCCTTCTTTCTCACAGTTCCTCCGCCTGTACCTGCTTCCTCAGCATCTTCCATGGGAGAGCCAACTCCGGAAACTTTGGCGATATGGGCACTGATTTCCTGTACCTTGGCACTGGGGCTATAGTTCTCCACGCCGTAAAGATAGCTGTGTAATTCCGTTACATTGCTGGCCAGCGTTGCCGGAATTACCACATCCATTTTCTTAATCTTCATGGTGGTTCTGGCAAATGGGAAGCCTCTGCTTTCTCCGATATGATAACGATCCACCTGGGTAACCAATGTGGTGATATCTCCCATATCCAGACTGGTGGAAAGCTCCGGTAAAACCATGGATGCCACCTGCATTAGCTTTACAGGACCTGCCTTTTTTGCCTTATCAAAGGCAAGGCCAAGAACCTTCCTCTGTCTTGCAGTACGGTTAAAATCCGTGTCCATTAGACGGAGTCTACCGTAGGCCACCGCCTGAATTCCGTCCAAATGATTCATCCCCGCATGCTCCAGATGCACGGAAGGAATTCCGGTGGACTGTACCGTTTCCGTGATAAATGCATTGATGTAGAAAAACTCCGCATCGGAAAGCTCCAGATCCACTCCTCCAAGAGCGGAGATTCCCTTCGCCACCGCAGCCCAGTTAAAGCTGACATAGTCGTCAATCTTAATGTCCAGATTTCTCTCTAAAGCTTCAACAGCTTGCTTGTGCCCCCCCTTAAAATAAGCTTCGTTGATCTTATGATAGCTTCCCTCTTCATCGATCTGCATATAGCTGTCTCTGAAAACGGAGCTCAATTTCACTTCTCCGGTTCGCTTATTGACGGAAGCCAGCATAATTACATCGGAAAGCGCACCGGCCTCCTTGTTGCCGTCTCTGGAATCTAAACCGAAAACTGCCACCGTCCAATATTTCGGGCCAAAATACGGAGAAATAAAACGCCAAAGGAGAAGACCGAAAAATACAAGCAGTAAAAGAATGCCCAGCTTCTGAAAAACAGATTTCTTTTTCTTTCTTTTCCCTCTGTCTTGTCCCGCCCTGTCCAAAGCCGGATTTCTATTACTTCTTCCACCGTTCCCGGCGCTTACAGACTTTCGATATTCTGCTCCGGATGGATTTCTTCTCCTGTCGGAACGGCCGGTGGCTGTAGCAATATTTGCCCCCTGTCTTTGGGACTTTCTTCTTTTCAGACTCTGAGGTTCTTCCTCATAATCATCCTCTTCATAGTCCTCATCATAATCATCTTCATACTCGTCATCATATTCCTCCTCATCATAATCGTCATAATCATCAGAGTCGTAATCCTCCTGATAACGATTTCGAGAGGGACGTCTATTTCTACTGTTTTCTTCTCTTTCTCTAATAAATTCTCTACTGGGTGCAGTTCTTCTTTTTCTGTCTGTCATACGCTTCTCCCTGTCTTTCGTAAGTATTCTGCCTGAAAAGTATAACAAAGCTTTCTTCACAAAAAAAGTGCTTTCATAATTCCTTAATATAAAGAGTTTTTATTTCTACTATCGGAAAATACCTCTAACGTTCCAAGCATACAGAAATCTATAGAATAGGCGCACTCCAATAGGATAAAGGCTGTCTC
>CAUSUG010000199.1:0-4194 GCA_963534765.1 uncultured Oribacterium sp. | reverse complement strand
GTCCCGGAGAGCCATCTGCATTTTCCAAAAATACTCTTTCCGGCTTAACAAAATCAACAACTGCAAAATTATACTTAGAAAACTCTTTGCTACCCTTTAAATACATATTTATAGCATTTACGTCATGCCCTGCATTTCTCCATTCTACAACATTCCATATCTTCATTCTTCCTTGTATGACTAAATACCCCTTATTCTTCGCCTCCTGAATTTTGGCCTGCCTTGCCGCTTCTGCCATGGCTTGCTCTTGAGCCTGGTCTCTCTTGCCGTCTTCTCCCAGATACTTTCCGTCAATCTCTTGATTTCTTGCCATGGAGCCATCTCCCAAGAGATAGTAGTCCTCTATCCATTGATTTTTTGCCATGGTGCCATTGGGTAAAAGATAGTACCAACTTCCCTGCTGTTCCACCCACTCCTGTTTTGCCATGGAGCCTGTCGGCTTAAAGTAGTACCATTCTCCATCAATTTCCGCCCACTGGTTTCGATAAAAATATTTTCCTACCCGATAACGCCATAGGCTTCCGGTTTTTACCCAAGTGCCGGCAAAGCTGATTCCGGAAAATAAGGTGGCTAATAAAATACTGAGCCACGCTATACTTAAAAATCTTTTTTTCACTTTCCCCTCCATTTTCTCTATTTATGAGTATGTTCTAAGAAGCGTAACATTTGCCTGTTCCACATCATTCATTACCGGATAGATTTCTTCCATATCGGCGGTTCTTGGGGTGTACCAGCTCTTCTGCGCAAAATAATCCGTTAGAGCCTGGTCTTTGAAAATGTAGCCGTGACGGGCATACATTTCGTTGATAATCATTTGGGTGATACTTCTCTCTCCGGGGAACATGCTGTTCGGATATCGGGCTTGGAAATTTGAGACATCCGCAGTGCTTAGCAAACGACTTGCACTTTCTGCATAAAGGTATTCTCCTGTGGCAGGATTTTGCACAGCTGCATTGCCTCCCTCAGCATCGGACTGTACGTTGGCACCGGGCTGAGCATTGGCATCAGCCTGCGTGTTTGCATCAGCCTGCGTTTCCGTAGAAACAGTAGACTTCTCCATAGTACTTTCTTTCTCATTTTCTGCCAATGAAGCTTGCTCTGAAGCGTTTTCCTTATTTGGGTCTGTAGCATCAGAAGTTTTCTTTTCGTCCTCTTTTGTTAAGCCGGATACTTTATAGCTTCCACCTTTAAGAGAAAGGGGAATGGCTAAATTCTTTACACTTTCCTCAGAAAAATCCCAATGATATTGGACCGTATCTCCATTTTTCAAATCCGTAGTTTGGCTAAAATCCGGTAGCATAATGATATTTTTGGCATAGTCAACGGCCTCCGGATAAAGAAGGGGAAGAAAGCCTTCCTCCGCTTCTTTGGAGTAACGAATGTTCTCCTTCTCTTTTTCCAAGAGAGCATCCCAATCCATTTCCGCCTCCAAGCTTCCCTGTCCATCACTTCCTACGGATTGAATTTTTAGGTAAGCGTTTAAATCAATCCCATTGTTTTTCGGACGAAGCAGTAGAAATCCACCTCCTGCTATCACTACTAAAGCAAAAATTACCAGTCCGGGTAGAAGCTGTCCCGGTTTAGCTTCTGTATTACTTGGTTCCGCTTTTGAAGGTAAAGCTTCCGGAAAAATATGCGCTTCTTCACGGGAAGCGTTTTCCATACTTTTATTTTCATTGAATTGTTCCGTCATAGGGCACTCCTTCTTTCCATGAAAAGCATTTTAATAGGGATATTTTTTCACGAAATTATCCCAGCCCATCTTTTTAACCTCCGATAAGGGATAATAATCCAACCATCCGGTATCCTGTGATGCAGCAAATAAAGCGGAATCATTCGTCACTTGTGTATTAGCTTCAGTTTCTCCAAAAGTATAAACCTCTGTAGAATTAATCTTTCCACCATCATAGAAGAAGTAGAATTCATGATAAAACATCTCATCATTTTTATACTCTCCTCTATACCATGTGGATCCAAAAAGTCCGGGAACCTTTCTTCCCTTACTATATTCCGCATAGGCTGTTGGCGCATGCACATCCATAGCTCCGTCAATAACTTTTGCACCGTTAGTAGTGTATTTGATGAAGCAAGTATAGCTATATGTGGCTCCGATATTCGTTCCGATAAGTAATTCCGGTGTTCCATCATTGGTAATGTCATACAAGGCTAAAACAGGATCATCATAAACAGTCAACTCTGTTGCATACTTTTTTGACCATATATAATCATAGAACTGCTCTTTCCATGTCCCTTTATTGGCACTTGCGTTATTTACCGCCTCATTAGCTGCCGTTGTTGCCGGGGCTTCCGTTTCTGCGGGTACAGCTTCTGTCTGTGACGCAGTCTCTACAGCCTGTCCACCGCCATTTGCTTCAGTTCCTTCTCCTGCCTGTTCAGCGGTTTCCTCTTGCAGTGCCTGGGCCATACTTTCCATCATGCTCTTTTCTTCCGCACTTGCTTCCGCCATATTTTGGACAGTGAAGGCCAATCCCTGCTCTCCTGCATTTTCCGCTACAAGGCAGGAGCGATACTGCTCTTCCGGAAAGGCTTCACTGGTAAATTTGAGTAAAATGCGATAAGCCGTTTTTTCCTTTTTCACGGAAAGGATTTCCATATTTTTTACTTCTCCGGTGGAAGGGCTTCCCTGCTCCAGATTTTCCAAAATGCTAAGCAATAGAGAATCCGGAAGATTCTCCAGGAGAATGTCTGAATCATCCCCTTCCTTCAAAATCTGTCCTTGCAAGAAGAACAGGGCCTCATTATAGGATAAGGCTATATTTTTTACAGAAGCGGTCACAGGTTGATTTATGCTATTCTTCTGTTTTTTTGCAGTATTTTCAGAGGAATCAGTAGATTTCTCAAACCGGTTTTCAGTCTTCTGAGACTCATCCAAAGTATTCGAAGCTTTATCTTCAGTTTTTTGCATTACGTCTACAGTGTCCTGAGAATCCTCAAACTTACTGTTTTTCCCGTTGCTAAGTAGTACATGGGATTGGCTCTTCTTCAGCCCTTCCCAAAGGGTCTTATACTCCCGGGCTGTGGCCTCTTTTCCATGCAATGTAAACTGACCGGAATTGTTTTCCGGACTTTCCGCTTTATTTTCTTCAGAGTTCTCTTTCTTAACATCTGCACTGCCTTCTTCGGCAGCTTCCCCGGCATTTTCTCCCACGTCTTCACTAACATCTTCTCCGCCAAAGGGCTCGTAGGAGTGGCTGGCTACTTCTTCAAAACTAAGGGGCAGACTGCCGTTATTCAAACGGTAAAGGCGCTCCATCATTTGCCCGTCATACTCTTCCCGATAGAGATAAAGAGTCTTTTCCCCTTGAATTTGAAACAGGGTATAGTTCACTCCGCCACCGGCGAAAACATCCAGGCTGTCCATAGTGCATAGAGGCTCAAGCTTTCCGCCTGTAAAGCTAAACACCTGCAAATCCGCCTGACTTACCCTGCCGTCTTCCTTGCCGCTGTTTCCTTCTATGTAAAGCAGCTCCGGGGTATCGTCACCGAAAATGTCCCAAAGCAGGACCGTTTTTCCCTCTTTGTGCTCTGCTTCTTCCCCTGCATCCTCTGTTTCCTGCCCGCCATACTGCCAGACATACGAAGAAATGGCCTCTCCCTTTTCTTCCAAATGGGCAAGATAAGAGCCGTAGGCTTTGCTGTAATCCGAGTAAAATGCCTCTTCCGCCCCTACCTCTCCTGACTTCCTGTGTAAAAACAGCAGAAAGAGAAGCAATATTGCCACGAGTAACACAAGGAAGGGCAAGTATTGCATGAGTTTGTAACGGCCGTTTTCAGTATTACCGGTATTTCCTGCTTTTCCGGTGTTTTCAGCTTGTCCTGCACTTCCGGAAGCTCCGCCGTTTTCCTGTTGCTCCTGTGAAAAATTGGAAGAGTTCATCATTTTCCCCCTCTAATTCTGAGAAAATATCGTCTGCATGACGCTTTCGTATTTCCTCTTTCTTTTAGCCACAATACCAGCGATAGCCAAAAATGCTATCGCCGGTATCGGTTTACCTTGTTCAATTTGCCTGTTAATTCATCGGTTTACTCCACAGGCTTGTTCTATCGCTTTGCCTTATCACTTTCCTTTATTTCTTTACCGCTTTTCCGTTTACAGTCCAATGACCGTCCTTGTCTAACTGATAGCCGTCTTAGTGCCTCTTATGGCAGCTCAACAATTTGTATATATAATAT
>CAUSUG010000198.1:0-4211 GCA_963534765.1 uncultured Oribacterium sp. | reverse complement strand
GGAGTATCCTGAGCCTTTTCTCCAAGATCTGCTTAAAAAGCCGGTAGAGGATCGGGCTGATGGCGCGGATAAAATCCGCGTATTCTCCTCTCCGAAGTCGAATCTGCATCACGAGGGCATACTCAAAGATGTCCCGTTTCTCTCCCTTTCTAATCGGCAGGCGATATAGACCCTTCAGATGATTCGTCTCAAGTTTCTTTTCGACGGCATCCATATCCAGGAGCTCCCTCTCCTCTGCGACTCGAATCAGCTTCATATAGGGTTTTTCATGGTCCTTCAGCTCAGCTGCCAGCTCAAGCGCCGCATGATAATCATACTCTCGAATCAGCTTTCGGATATTGACCTCCTGCCGCACTCTGGAAAGAGAGGGGCAAGGAACCTCCCTGCAGCGATTTTCCGCTCCCCCTTCATTGTCCGGATCCAGCTCCCAGAGCTCCTTTACCTGATAGTCCTTGTGCCGATGCTCATTCATGGCTCGGTCCGGCGTCACCACCTGCACTGCTTTGCAAGAGAGCTCGTTCATCGTCCGAATCACGAGAAGCCAGGATTTCATCGCCGGGGTCCCCGAGGAGAGATTCAGAATCAGTTCATCGTCCTCTCCCATCTCCTTTCTGATCTTATCAATCTCTTCCTTGAATTCCCGGTAGAAAATCTCAAAATCCTGTACCTCTACCAGTTCCGGGCGGCGGATCAGCTCATATTGGATCTCCCGATTCTGCAATTCTCCCAGTTTTTTCAGACAGTACGTATACCTTTCATCTGCCTCCTGGTATTGGATGATCTCCCTTGACATATAGAGATAGACCTTGTCTATCCTGTAATGCCGGACGATATGAAGCATGGCTCCGTCGTACATATTCGTATTGGAAATAGGGTCCGTCCCTCCCAAAGATGAAAATAAAAGCTTCCTTCCCATAGCCTTCCTTTCTAAAGAATCATGATGTCATCCGCTTTGATCTCCGTATTGACGCCGTAGAGATCTACCTCGCCGTAGCCCGTCATGCGGTAAATCCGGACACTGTCCGCGGACGGATCAATCAAATGCGGAATCTCCTTTTGCAGCTTCAGAAACAGTCTTTTTTCTATCAGTGCTTCAAAAGCCGATTTCTGAACCCGGAATCCATAGCCGTTCAGGCACTTTGCAAATTTATTTCTGCGCCTGTTGCTTACGATATCATAAATGATTAGCACAAACAACTTCCCGCTGTGTCTGCATTCTTCCGTATTCCAAAAATAATCTTCCATGGCATTCACTGAATACAAATGGGCTGGTAGAGATCCGGATTCTCGCTCTCAATTGCCTTTGCCAGCCTGTCCACCTGTAGATCCAGCGCAGAGCGGAAATTTACGCGATAATCCACGTAAGACAGATATTTCATATCTGTGTGCAGCTTTGCCTCCAGCTTCCTCAGATATTCCTTAAACGCATCCTTTACAAGAAGGACTGCCCCCGTTTCTTCATCCTGGAAGAAATCCTCTCGATGAAGTTCGTGGCCGTTCAGTATGCTCATCGCAGTAGAATCCACCAGCACAGCCCGCCACTCCTCCATCAGATCACTTGCCAATGTAGGATGTTTCTCCCGATCCTTATGCAGGACTCCAAAGTACGGATTCAGTCCCTTTCCCTCGAGCTTTCCATAGATTTCTCCCAAGAGAATGGAATATCCGAGGCTGATCAGAGAATTAAACGGGTCTTTCGGCGGCCTTTTGCTCCTCCCCTTAAAGCAAAACTCCCTGTCCACCAGGCCTCCCAGCGCAGCGAAGTAGACTCTGGCGGCCATTCCTTCATATCCCATGATCTTCTCCGTATCTCCTGTCCAATCCAATTTTTCCGCCAGCCGAAGCATCTCTGATACAGTACCCTCTACTGCTGCCGCCTGTTTTCTGGCATATCTCCTCAGGATCACCGTCTGATTCCTGATCTTTGCCCGGATAATCCTTCTGGCAAGTCCCGCCTTAAATTCCTCCTTTAGCGTCGCCTGACTGCGCTGTCTCGCCACGTTGACATGATTCGTAGAAATGAGCCGACCATAATAAGCACCGTTTGACGAATAAAAAAGCACAGTGATTCCCCTCTTCAAACATTCTGTCATGCACTGCGTCGTCAACTGTACTTTTCCAAAAATTTCGATTACCTCCAGCGTCTCTCCCGGTACGGACTTCAGCATCCCATCCTTATAGCAGACCTGAAAGCGATTGGCCTCACAGCCAATCACGGCTCCCTGCTCGCATACATACAGATAACTCATATTTCTTTCCCCATAAGCTGAAACTCTTCCATATCTCCTAAGAACATTTTCTCTCTTCCGGCGCCATTAGCTACCAAGTCATAACATTCATATTTCCCTCATATCCTATCCTCCCACCGTAAAGTCATAATGTCCACTCAATCAGCCGTCATCCAGAGAGACATTTCCAACAAGGTCTTTTTGCCTCATTCTTTACAACGATAATGGCCCCACAAAATTCTAGGCTATAAAATCGCCGTCTGGTTCTGGATTCTCGTCCCCTTCGGGGATATCGGTTCTTCAAATATTTAAGGCCTTGACCTCTCCCGCGGAGGTGAAAATCGTTTCCGTCCCCTTCGGGGATATCAGTTCTTCAAATCTTGATATTGTAAGCATGGGTGGAGCACATCTTGGTTTCCGTCCCCTTCGGGGATATCGGTTCTTCAAATGGTGAAGGAAAATCGCTGGCAAATGCAGTTGCGAATCAGTTTCCGTCCCCTTCGGGGATATCGGTTCTTCAAATCGTTCCGAACGGTAATTACATCGTGTTTAACTTCGTTTCCGTCCCCTTCGGGGATATCGGTTCTTCAAATGTATCAATGCCACAGTATCAAATGGGGTGAACAAAGTTTCCGTCCCCTTCGGGGATATCGGTTCTTCAAATGGCGAATGGCGGATATATAGGGACGGGGCCATGAGTTTCCGTCCCCTTCGGGGATATCGGTTCTTCAAATCATTGATGGTGTTGACTATGATACAGCATGTGAGTTTCCGTCCCCTTCGGGGATATCGGTTCTTCAAATTGAGAACAGGAGAAGATACAGTACATGTAGCAAAGGTTTCCGTCCCCTTCGGGGATATCGGTTCTTCAAATAAATTATGGCTCAGATTGCTTCCAATCAATATGGAGGGTTTCCGTCCCCTTCGGGGATATCGGTTCTTCAAATTTACCTGGAGTCACTATAACCAGGATGAGGTAAGTTTCCGTCCCCTTCGGGGATATCGGTTCTTCAAATTTTGCTCTTAAGGCAAGTATATTCTCTAAACCTTTCGTTTCCGTCCCCTTCGGGGATATCGGTTCTTCAAATTTTTCCCCGCGGCGTAGACCGAAAAGTCCGGCTGGGTTTCCGTCCCCTTCGGGGATATCGGTTCTTCAAATATTGTCAAGGACGACAGCATAAGCGGTATAGCATAGTTTCCGTCCCCTTCGGGGATATCGGTTCTTCAAATCTACACGGGTAACATCCTATCCTATATGCGGGATGGTTTCCGTCCCCTTCGGGGATATCGGTTCTTCAAATTGTCGGGGAGCGTGGCATTCAGAAAATCGATAAACGTTTCCGTCCCCTTCGGGGATATCGGTTCTTCAAATCTGGGAGCGGTATCTTGTAGATCATCTGATAGAGGTTTCCGTCCCCTTCGGGGATATCGGTTCTTCAAATGGAGGGAGTATCCTTTGTACTCTGGATGGGATTCCCTGTTTCCGTCCCCTTCGGGGATATCGGTTCTTCAAATGCGGATAATGGTATCATCGGAAAAGACGGGGAATGGGTTTCCGTCCCCTTCGGGGATATCGGTTCTTCAAATGAAAGTGACCGTTGATGTTGGAATGATGAAAGAAGTTTCCGTCCCCTTCGGGGATATCGGTTCTTCAAATAGATAGTAACGTCTCTCATAGAGTTCATCGAGCGTTTCCGTCCCCTTCGGGGATATCGGTTCTTCAAATATAGAAGAAGAATTCGCAGATGAAAAACTTGATTCTGTTTCCGTCCCCTTCGGGGATATCGGTTCTTCAAATGAAAGCTTCAGGCCCTTAAGAGAGCTTACAGATACGTTTCCGTCCCCTTCGGGGATATCGGTTCTTCAAATTGAAAGCCATACTGGGCTCGAAGACGTTCTTATTGTTTCCGTCCCCTTCGGGGATATCGGTTCTTCAAATAGTCAAGCTCGAGCCGTCCGCTTCCGGTCTTACGGTTTCCGTCC